>JAHJAU010000011.1 GCA_018813785.1 Patescibacteria group bacterium
AACGACAAAAAAGATGCCGAGCTGATTAAATCGGCGCTAGAGGGTCTAAAATAATATGAGGTATAGCGCTAAAGAATACGCTCGAGCCCTTTATGAAGTTCTGCGCGAACAAGATTCCAAGACAGCCGAAAAAACTATCAAGAATTTTGTGACCAATTTAAGAGAGCATCGGCTGGTCGCGCTGTTGCCGGAAATACTGAAAGAATTACCAGCAGCCAGCAAAAAAGTTGATGGCATAGAAGATGTTCTGATTGAATCAGCCTATGAAATTGATCCGGCCACGCAAGCCGCGGCTTTACGAGCATTAAACAAAACCGCGGCCCAGGTTGAAGTAACCAAGACTTGTAAGCCAAATTTAATTGGTGGAATTAGGGTTCGTGGCCGCGATACGGTCTTTGATGCCACCTTAAAAGGAAGATTACAAAAACTGCGCGAGGCGCTGGCTAAATAATCCATGCGGTGCCTGGCACCACTATTACATATATATGGCGACTAAAGATTTCATTCTCGAAACACTCAAAAAACAGATAGCTGGCCTGGATTTGGAATCACAGGTTCAAAAAGTCGGTACAGTTGTTGAAGTGGCGGATGGCGTGGCGCGCATGACTGGCCTATCTGAATGCTTGTCGATGGAAATGCTGGAATTTTCACATGATACTTATGGTTTGGCATTGAATGTTGAAAAGGAAACTGTCGGAGCCATGATTTTGGGTAGTTACACTCACATCAAAGAAGGTGATGAGGTAAAAACTACTGGTCGGGTTTTATCTATTGAGGTTAGTGATGAGATGGTTGGTCGAGTGATCGATCCACTCGGTCGCCCCATTGATGGTAAGGGACCGATCGGCGGTCAGAAAAAACAGATGCCGATTGAAAAAGTCGCGCCGGGTGTTATCACTCGTAAATCAGTCAGTGTTCCGTTACAAACCGGTATTAAAGCCATCGACTCCATGATTCCGATTGGCCGAGGCCAGCGCGAACTAATTATTGGTGATCGCCAAACCGGTAAAACTGCCATTGCAGTCGACACCATCATCAATCAAAAAGGCGATATCACCTGTATTTACGTGGCAATTGGTCAAAAAGAATCCAAGGTGGCTCAGATCGTGGCTAAACTCGAGGCGGCCGGAGCTATGAAACACACTATCGTCGTGGTGGCTGGTGCATCTGATCCAGCGGCCTTGTCTTATCTGGCTCCGTACGCCGGTACAGCGATTGGTGAATATTTCATGGAAAAAGGTGAAGATGCTGTTGTTATTCACGACGACCTTTCAAAGCATGCTTGGGCTTATCGTGAAGTTTCATTGTTATTACGTCGACCTCCCGGTCGCGAAGCTTATCCGGGTGATGTTTTCTATCTGCACTCTCGATTACTAGAGCGAGCCGCCCGGGTTAATGAGGAACATGGCGGTGGTTCCTTAACCGCTCTGCCAATTATTGAAACTCAAGCCGGCGATGTATCGGCTTACATTCCGACTAACGTTATCTCCATCACCGACGGTCAGATTTATCTTGAGCCGGATCTCTTTTATCGCGGTATTCGACCAGCGGTTAATGCCGGTTTATCAGTGTCACGTGTCGGTTCAGCTGCTCAGGTCAAAGCCGTAAAGAAGGTCGCTGGTCAATTGCGTCTGGACTTAGCTCAATTTCGTGAGTTAGAAGCTTTCGCTCAGTTTGCTACGGATTTGGATGAGGCAACACGCAAACAATTAGAGCGTGGCAAGCGTGCAGTAGAAGTTCTAAAGCAAGAACAATATCAACCTCTTTCCGTTTCGGCTCAGGTGGCAGTTCTTTACGCCTTAACCCGAGGATTATTAGATACCATTCCAGTAGAACAAGTTCGATCTTGGGAGGCGTCATTCTTACGCTATATGGAAACTTCACGACATGATGTTTTACAGGCAATTGAAAAAGAGAAAGAGTTAAAAGAAGATCTAGAGAATAGTTTGCGTGAGGCGATCACAGAATTTAACGCCACTTTTACGACTGCTAAAGAGTCAGCCAGCAGTTAATCTTGAGATACCATGGGCACTTCAACCAGACTAATTCAAAGGCGCATTAAATCGGTTACGAATACTAAAAAGATTACGAAAGCCATGGAATTGGTAGCCGCCTCAAAAATGCGCAAGGCGGTCAGCTCCGTATTGGCATCACGTCCTTATGCTGAGGCAGCCTGGCGGGCTATTCGTGAAATGGCCAAAGTCACCAGCACCGAGCTTCATCCGCTCCTGCAGACTAAACCCGGAGCGGATCGAATCTTAGTACTGCTATTTAGTTCGGATCGCGGGTTGTGTGGTGGCTTCAATTCGCAGATGATGCGAGGTCTGACGAAATTTATTGATGACTTGGGTGAAAATTTAACTGCCGATTTTATTACCGTTGGCCGTAAAGGTCAGAACATGATTCGACGACGAGGTTGTAACATAACAGCGTCTTTCACCGATTTATCAGCCCATCCAGTCGTAACTGACATTCGACCCATGGCCAAGCTAGCGATTGATGATTTTACATCCGAAAAATATGGTGCGGTTTATCTGGCTTTTACTGATTATGTTTCGGCTCTGGTTCAAAAACCCAACATCAGTCAGCTATTGCCAATCACTCGCATTGAAGGCTTAGGAGAGGTGAGTGAAGCTCTGGCTGGAATTGATAAAGCTGAAAGTGACGTGAATGAAAGTCTCAATATTGGTGCACGCGAATATTTATTTGAGCCATCACCTCAGGATGTATTAAATGTCATGTTGCCGCGTTTAGTTGAAGCACAAATCTATCAAGCCATGCTGGAAACTTCAGCAGCTGAGCACTCAGCCCGAATGGTAGCTATGCGCAGTGCCACTGACGCAGCAACTGAAATGATTGATTCATTAACTCTAAGCTATAATCGGGCGCGTCAAGCTGGTATTACCGCTGAAATTGCGGAAATATCATCAGGTAAATCAGCGCTGGAAAGTAACAGATAAATCACCACCGCCGGCGGGCTAAAAGCTCTGAGCGGAAAATAAGAACTTATGGAACACGGAAAAGTAGCACAAATCATCGGTCCGGTAGTGGACGTGGAGTTCGAAAATGAACTTCCGGAAATTTTGACTGCCCTAATTATTGAGCGGGCAGAGGGGGAATTAGTTTTGGAGGTTCAGCAGCATTTAGGTGGCGGTCTGGTTCGAACGATCGCCATGTCTTCGACTGATGGTCTGGCTCGTGGTTTGAAAGTTTTAAATACTGGCGCACCGATTTCAGTACCGGTTGGTAAAGAAACTCTGGGGCGTATGTTTGGTGTTACTGGTCAGCCAATTGATGGGCAACCTCAGGTTAAAACTGAAAAGAAATACCCAATTCATCGTCCGGCTCCGGAATTTCATGAACAATCAACCAAAGCCGAGGTCTTTGAGACGGGTATTAAAGTTGTTGATCTTATCTGTCCTTTCATGAAAGGTGGAAAAATTGGTTTGTTCGGCGGCGCCGGTGTGGGCAAAACTGTGGTCGTGATGGAATTGATTCGCAATATTGCACAGGAACATGGTGGTTTTTCAGTGTTTGCTGGAGTAGGCGAACGTACTCGTGAAGGTAATGACCTATATCATGAAATGACTGAGTCCGGTGTTCTGGCTAAAACTACTTTGGTGTTTGGTCAAATGAATGAACCGCCTGGAGCTCGGGCTCGAGTAGCTTTGACCGGACTGACTATGGCAGAATATTTCCGCGACGAAGGCGGTCAAGATGTGTTGTTATTTATTGATAATATTTTCCGCTTTACTCAGGCCGGTTCTGAAGTATCAGCTCTCCTGGGTCGTATTCCTTCAGCGGTGGGTTATCAGCCCACTCTGGCCACAGAAATGGGTGCCATGCAAGAGCGCATTACTTCCACTAAGAAAGGTTCAATCACTTCAGTTCAGGCGGTGTATGTACCAGCTGACGACTTGACTGACCCCGCTCCAGCCACAACTTTCGGTCACCTGGACTCCATGGTGGTGTTATCTCGTTCACTGACTGAGTTGGGCATTTATCCGGCGGTTGATCCACTTGATTCATCTTCAACTATTCTTGATCCAAAAATTGTCGGCTCAGAACATTACGAAGTTGCTACTGGTGTACAGCGCGTACTACAAAAATATAAAGACTTGCAGGATATTATCGCTATCTTGGGCATGGAAGAATTATCTGAACAAGATAAGTTGATCGTGTCACGAGCCCGTAAAATACAAAAATTTTTGTCACAGCCATTCTTCGTGGCTGAAACATTTACCGGTCGTGAAGGTAAGTATGTGCCGCTCAAAGATACGATCAGCGGTTTCAAGGAAATTTTAGCAGGGCTTCATGATGACAAACCTGAGCAAGCTTTCTACATGCAAGGCAACATGAAAGATGTTGAACAAGCTATTATTGAGCATAAAGAAAAGGCTTCAGCCTAGCTAAAAAGTTGTCGGAAATATGAACTTGATATTCGAGTTAACAACACCTGAGCGAGTGGTTGCTAAGAAAGAGGTGGTCGGTATCACCGTTCCCACTCAGGCTGGTGAGATTACAGTTCTCCCCGGACACATTCCACTGGTTTCAAGCTTAAAGCCAGGCATGATCACTTTGCATCTTTTGGAAGGACAAGAAGAATATTTGGCCGTATCCGGTGGTTTTTTAGAGGTTCAACCAACTGGTCGGGTAATTTTACTAGCTGATTCGGCTGAACGAGCCGAGGAACTTGATTTACAAAAAGTTGAAGAGGCGCGGGAACGAGCTCGCCGAGCCTTAGAAGAAAAACGTGATATTGATGAAGTGGCAGCAACAGCAGCTATCTCAGCTCTAGAACGAGAGTTGGCTCGTGAAAGAACAGCGCGCAAATATCGCGATCTCAAACATCGACCAATCTCCAATTAAAATCGATATCCCAACCAAAATATCAGACGGTTTTTAAAATCGTCTGATATTTTGATTTTCTATCATGCTAGCTCTGATCCGGGCGTATTATGTCCGGCTTCCCTCAATTTAGGGCCAGGGCTTTAATTTATACTTACTATAGTTTAAGATTTTGACCCCAAATCATATTGCATTGGTCTCATATTCTGACTAGTTGATGTTGAAAAACGAGATGCGACTCCAAAATAGTTTTGCCAGGCTTGCTTAAATCCGCCTAAATGTTTAAGGTCAATGAAGACCTTTTCATCAGGCAATCGATGGTGGGAAAATGGGCAAGAGAAAAGGATGGAATCGTTTTCGACCAACCAAAGAAGCTAATTGGGCTGCTATAAAACTTGTTAGTAAGGACGTTGGCTGTAAAAACAGCGTTTATACTTTAGCCGGTTACCACTACTGCACGCTGGGTGAGCTGAAGATTGCGCGTCTTCTCACTAGCCAAGGGATCGAGTTTACACCTGACGTAAGTTTTGGAATCAAAAACGACAATGTCTTGAGAAAAGCACAGCTTAAAGACAACACGCTTAGAACAGCTCGAACCTTTGTTCCGGATTTTGTCTTCAATGGTGACGAATACATTTGGACTGAAGATGATGGAACAGAAATCGTGATTCATGGCCTTGAATGTAAGGCTTCAAATAGAAAACCGGATAAAATTAGGCTACTTTACGAACAGCGCGGAATTCATATCTTGGTGTTAAGCGACCAAGAAATTGACTGGTACGACCAGTCAGGTGAACTACCACTTAAACTTCTCCGACGTCGACATCAATGCTAATTTTTTACCAATCCGAAGTATTCCTCGGATTGGTTTTTTAATCGGTTCAACCGCAAAAATAAGTAAAAACTTTATCATCTTTATATTGCCGGAACATTGTAATAAAATGACCCCACCGAAATAGCGAGGTCTGATAATTGTGATAACTAAATTTGTTTGAGCAACTGACGAATATTAGTAATTAGCATGAAGGCATCACCCTTACTCATAATCAGGTCCGGCCCACCTAATCCAGGGCTCAGATTGTGAATGTCCCCACCGCCTGACCATAAGATCATGGGTTGGGTAAAACCATTTTTACGCAGTTCAACGATCACACTATTCCCGTTCCAGCCAGATTCGGAGCACAAATCCAAATCAGTCAACATTAGATCGAATTCCAATTCCTGACGTAGACAAGCTGCCAAAACTGGAAGAGGACTGGAATAAGACCTGACTCGATAACCGGCTCGCATCAGAATTCGACTGATCAATACCAGCGTATCCCGTTCATCATCAATCACTATGATCGTATGAGTAGCTGACGGAGTAAACATTAATCGTCCCTTTCTCGAAAGGTGTTAAAATGTAATTGAATCATCAAATAATGTCAACTTTTAAATCCGAAAAAATTGAAACCGAATCGAGTGTTGCTCCGGTCATTGCAGATCTGAACGAGGAGCAAGTTCAGGCTGTAACTCATGCTGGGGGGCCACAACTGATCGTTGCTGGTGCCGGCACCGGTAAAACCATGGTTATTACGCGGCGCGTGGCCTGGTTAGTGGCCACCAAAAGAGCTAAACCGGAGGAGATTTTAGCGCTAACTTTTACCGATAAGGCAGCCGGTGAGATGGAGGAGCGCATCGACAAACTAATGCCGCTCGGTTATGTAGAACTG
>JAHJAU010000004.1 GCA_018813785.1 Patescibacteria group bacterium
CCACCTTTTCAGGGAGGTCGCCCGGGACTCGAAGATGTTTATTTTTCTTTGCGAGCCAAGCAACTGGGCTTCCATTACATTCTTGAGCCGCGAGCTGGTTGTTGGCATTACCACAGTTCGGGTGGGCGGGACAGCCAATATCGCAGTGGTTTTCAGGAGAGTCAGAATCGTAAAGTAATATTTCGCGATTTGTGTGAGTCAGGTTTGATTGGTCGAATTAGATTTTATCGAGCCAACAAGGGCTGGATACTCCGACAATTTTTAGCGGGTCATTTTTTTAAGGGTCTCGGAATGTTGAGTGGTTTTTTGTGCCGGATTAATAACATTAATTCATGAAAATTTTTTTCTTGATCACGCGCGGTAATCAAGGCGGTGCCCAGACCAATGTTTTGTCTTTGGCCAAAGAGGCAGTTGCCGGCGGTCATGAGGTTAGAATTGGCACCGGCAAAGAGGGTTGGCTGGCGACTGAGGCTGGACGCGCTGGTATTCCGGTGGTGTTTTTTCGAGCGTTGCAACGATCCTGGAATCCTTTACAACCATTCAAATTGCGAGCTGAATTACAAACCGAACTTCATCAGCGTCCGGCTGATATTCTGCACATGCATAGCTCCAACGCTCTGTTTGGTGTGTTGGCTACCCGAAGAATCAAAAATGGTCCGAAATTGGTAGCCACCGTGCATGGTCTGAGCGTTTTAAATCCGGGCTGGCGCGGCAATCCAGTAGTGCGATTTATCTATACGTTGTGGATGCGTTATTTATGGCGTCGCTGTGACCGATTAATTTTTGTTTGTCAGAGCGACTTAGATTACGTGTTGTTGCGCGGACTGGCACACTGCGAACAATGTCGGGTAGTGCTTAACGGAATTAATTCCCAGGTTGAATATTTTACCCGCGAGCGGGCGCGGCATGAATTGGGTTTGATGAACAATGATCAAGCCGTAGTGGTGGGTACGGTGGCTCGGTTGGATTATCAAAAGGATATCGATTTATTTTTGCGAGTAGTTGGGGCGCTTCGCAATCAGCCGGTTATTTTTCGAATTATTGGCGAAGGACCGGATCGGTCGCGCCTGCAGGAAGATATAAAGAGTCAGCGACTAACCGATCATGTACAAATCCATCCGCAAGCTCGCAACGGCTATAAGTATATGCCGGCTTTTGATCTGTTTCTAATGACTTCGCGCTACGAAGGTTTGCCTTATACTTTGCTCGAAGCCGGTTTGGCCGGTTTGCCGGTGGTTTCAGTTGATGTGGATGGAGTGAGAGAAATTGTGCGTGACGGCGTGTCCGGTGTGCTGGTCAAGGAACGCACCCCCCAATTATTGGCAAATGCGATAAAATGTCTGATAGACAATGAAGCGAGCCGGCGATCCATGGGTGGGGCTGCTCAGCGCATTATCAAAACCGATTTTTCCGAACAGAAAATGGCCGAATTAACTTTCGCCGTTTATCCTAGACTAAACGACCACCATGAAAATACGTAACATTATCCTGCTTCTCGGTGACCTGATCACCATGTATATGGCGTTGATTTTGGCATTGATCGCTCGTCACGGTTTTTCTTCGGCCTTGGAAAATATTCCATCACATATTGTTCCGTTCACTCTGCTGTTCCTGGCTTGGTTGGTTGTGCTGTATATAAATGACTTTTATTCTCGGCGTCGGCTACGGGTGGATCTAGCGTTTATTCGGTCGGTGTTTAATGCGACGTTGGCTAATTTGGGTATCGCCGTAGCCTTCTTTTACCTTATCGGTCCAACCATCGGAATAACACCAAAGACAAATCTTTTTCTGGTTACAGCGTTTTCGGTTGGCTTATTCATACTTTGGCGTCGCGTGATATCCGGAATGCTAGTTAGCGATCGTGGCCGGAAGTCGGTACTTTTTTTAGAGCCGGATCAGCTGGGCGAAACATTGATTCATCAAATGTTTGCTGATACTGCCATGCCATATCGAACCGAGGGCGTGGTTAGAGTCAGTGGCGATACGATGAACTTACCAACCGGTTTAGTTGTTCATTCAGAGCTTCATGAAGCCGAGCGAGTGATTGGTGATCGGGGAATTGAAACAGTGGTGGTTGGCGGGGCGTCGTTCGGGGATCTGCATCGCCAGCTTTACCGACTCACTTTAAGTGGCGCTGTGGTCGTGGATACGGCGACTTTTTGGGAGGATCTAAATCGCGAAATTCCCATTTTTGTTATCGATACTGCTTGGTTGGTGAGAAATTTTGGTGACATGCACAAACGCCAATTTGAAATTGTAAAACGAACCAGGGATTTTGTTTGTGCTTTGATTTTGGGGACAGTTTTATCTGGTGTGCTGATCTTGACGGCAATAGCTGTGAAAATTTCTAGCTCAGGTTCGGTTTTTTACCGACAAATTCGTGTTGGTAAAGATGGTCGACACTTTACATTAGTTAAGTTTCGCACTATGCGTGAAGACGCGGAAAAAAATGGTCCGCAGTGGTCAGTTAAAGGAGATCAGCGAGTGACTAAAATCGGTCGTTTTTTGCGTCACACTCATCTCGATGAGCTACCACAACTGTGGAACATTATTAAAGGCGATATGTCTTTTGTTGGACCGCGGCCGGAGCGGCCGGAGTTCGTCGGTCAATTAGAAGAACGTGTTCCGTATTATTCCCTGCGACACTTGGTTCGTCCTGGTGTGTCTGGTTGGGCACAGATTAATTATTCTTATGGCGCTTCAGTGCAGGACTCAGCCAAGAAGCTCGCTTATGATTTGTATTACATCAAGCATCGCGGCCATCTTTTAGATGTTAAAATCGGTTTAAAAACTTTAGCCATGGTTTTCCGTGGGGAAGGGCGTTAACCGTATGGGTAAGAAAAAACGTTTTACAACATTTTTAGGATCAGTTTTTGATAATCAGGTTCCGTTGCTGGTCAAGATTGTAGGTGTCTTGACCGTGCTTTCTTTGATTGTGCCGATTTTAACCTCACCCCATGTTTATTTTGAGTCGTTTTATTTTAAGGGGTTGGTTTTTCAATTACTGACCGAACTGATGTTTGCTGGTTGGATTTTATTGTTGGTCACCAAACCAAATTATCGTCCGCAATGGCGCCATCCGGTGGTTTTGGGGTTATTGCTGATAACACTGGCCATGTTGATTGCGTTGCCGTTTGCGCTTGATCCAACTTATTCTTTTTGGTCGCGACCCGGACGCATGGCCGGCGTGGTTAATTATTTACATTATTTTGCCTGGCTACTGGTGGTTGTTTCGACTTTCAGGAGTGTCCGCAGTTTTCGGCCGTTAGTGGCGGTGAGTTGTGTGACCGCGGTGGCAGCCGGCCTTGTTGGGATCGTTACTTGGATTTCTCAACCGGATGAATTGGTGCTGTCAACGTTAAACAACTCATCATTTTTTGGTTCGTACATGATGACCCATGTTTTTTTGGCGGCCTGGCTTTGGACGGGCAATCGGGCTACTTGGTCCCGAGTGGTGGCGATAAGTACGGTTATCATCGGTAGCTGTTCGGTAATTTTGTCTGGTAGTCGCGGAGCAGTTTTGGTTTTAGGTATTAGTGCGCTGGTCGTCGGGTTTATATTTTTTATAATGTCGACTATTTCTCGGACTCGTAAGGTAATCATAGTGGTGATTTTATCCAGTTTAGCCATGGTTTTGATTGGATCGATCATCGTTTTGCGCCTACCTTCAATGCAGGAATGGGGCGAGGATCATCTACCTCTTTCAGTTGAGCGCATAGTTTACCGTCAATTTGGTCAAGATCGTTGGGTGTTGTGGAAATTAGCTTTGCAGGGTATCGCCGAGCGACCAGTGTTTGGTTGGGGAGCCGAGCAGTATGAATTGATGCACTATAAATATTTTGATCCAACCAGTATTGATAAGGCCGTGCTTAACGAGCGATTTGCTGATCGAGCACACAATCAATACCTGGATGTCTTGATTGCTTCCGGAGCCGTTGGTTTATTGGCTTATTTATTTTTTCTCGGAGCTATTGGTTGGGCCATACTGATAGCTTGGCGACGAACTGTTCAGGTCGACAAACGAAAATCGATTATCTTGGCTGGAACGATATTACTTGGTTACGTTGTTTATAGTTTTTTTATGTTTGATACGCCGGCTGTGTTGATCGCTACTTTTTTAGGCTTTGCCTTGATCGGAGCTTATTACACTGAGACCACCGGCTCGACTGTTACCGCGGATATTAGCGGTAGTTTGAAGTTGAATCAGATAGTTGTTCCAGTTGGATTACTTTTCGTTTTAGTTGTTTGGTTAGTTAATGCTGGCCCGGCTTACAAGCTGTATCAGTTAAAGGATGCTTACCGCGAGGTTTCGATTAATCGCTCGCTCGCCTTGGAAAAGTATCAACGAGCGTTCAGTGGTTACAATCCTTATTTACAGGAGTTTCGTTTGCTTGGTCTTAGGTCATTGCAGACCTGGGCAGAAAATGTTTCTTTGCATTCTTCGCAGATGGAGGCGTTATTACGATTTATGTCCACTGAACTTATTGCCGCAGCTGAAGAGCGATCATATAATATTAGATTTCAATTAGCGGCAGCGGCAGTGCATCGTTTGCTCAGTGCTTATGAACCAGAAATGTTAGTGGTGGCAGATGCTTATACTCAACAGGCTCTGATTGATGGACATAATAGGTTTGATCCATATTTTGAATTGGGTGAAATAGCTATGATGCGAAGCGAGGCAGATGAAGCGCTGAAATATTTTCGTTTGGCAGAGGAACGAATGCCAATTCTTAATAGAGAACAGCATGCTTACGCCTATTTTCGTCAGGCTTGCGCCCAGGCGATGAAATGTGACGCGGTCGCGGCTCGTCGGTCATTCGAAACAGCACTTCATTTTGATGAAGCCGAGATTTTAACTTATGAAACTTATAAAGACACTCGGCTGGCGATCGCGATAGGAAATTCATGTGGTATCGATCCTAATTTTAACTGGTACATTCCCGAATTGGATAAGCTGTTGGTGGTTTTTCCCGATCATCCGACATTGTTAACAGCGGCCGCGAGAATTTATAAAGCTGGCGGAATGTATGATCGCACTGCCGAGATGTTGAAACGTCTGCATGAACGACATCCAGAAGAAGCCGATCAATTAGCCGAAGAATTGGGTTTTTTCAGACAAGTTGAATAATTTAACTGCCAATGGGCAAGAAAAAACGTCTTAAATTAATTAATCAATCAATACCTCAGGTAACAACCTTGGATCATTCCGTGTTACCGGTGTTGATTTTTATTGTTGCGCTATTAGCTTTGTTCTCGCCCCTGCTACCATCATCAGCTTCTTACTTTTCGATGACGTTAACTCAAGCCTCGGTGTTTCAGGCCTTGGTGGCCTTGATGTTGGGGTTGTGGTTACCGTTAATGCTGACCAAGCGGCAATATCGTCCGCGTCGAGATCCGGTCACGTTAACGGTACTGGTTTTTGGTTTGATGACTTTGGTGTCATTGCCGTTCAGTCTCGATCCGGATCTGTCATTCGGATCACAGTTGTGGCGCCTGACCGGTGTTTGGAACACATTACATTATGTAGCTTGGTTTTTAATTTTGTCGTCGGTTTTACGCAGTCGAAAAGATTGGCATATTTTTTTGAGCGTTAGTTGCGCGATAGCGACCGTAGTTAGTTTTTATGGTCTAAAACAATGGTTGGACGATCCAATTTCTGGTTTGGTCTATTCAACCCTAGGTAATCAATCATTACTGACCGCCTATTTGCTGCCACACATATTTATTGCTGCTTTTTTGCTGGTTGGCCAGCGCGGTTGGATCAAACACTATTATTGGTTGGTTATTTTAGTCTGTGCCAGCACGGTGCTAGTTTCAGCCAGCCGCGGGGCAGTGTTGGCGCTGATCGTTAGTCTGGCCGTAGCCGGGACTGGTTTAATAATCAATTCATCTTGGTCCAGAAAGAGGCGACTGATTTTTGTCAGTATAATACTCGCGCTACCAATTCTGGCCATCGGTGTAATTTTTTTGTTGCGAGCACCTGCGATCAAGGAGGCAATATTGACCAATTATCGCGTACCTCGTTTTATCGAACGCGTTGTTTATCGTGACATCGGCACTGATCGCAAACGGCTCTGGTCATTCGCCTGGCGTGGTTTTATCGCCCGGCCGGTGTTCGGCTGGGGGAACGATTCGTTTGGCTATTTGTATGATTATCATTTTGATCCAACTAAAGACGACCGAATTATTTTTAACGAACATTGGCAGGATCGGGCTCACAATCAATATTTAGATACTTTGATTTCTTACGGAGTGATTGGTTTGGTGTCTTTTTTAGCTATTTGGGTGACAGTTTTTTATTCGCTGGCTCAGACGATATGTCGAACCACTTCAGTCAAAGACAAGAAAAGACTGGCTATGTTGGGGACAGTTTTTGTAGCCTATTTAGTTTTTATTTTGACCATGTTTGATACACCGTCTCAGTTGTTGGTGTTATTCGCAGGGCTGGCATTGGTGGTAAGCCGGCAGGAACAGGTGAAAGTTGAACCGAGCATCGAATTCGGCGGTCAGATATCACAGCGGGCAGTGTTATTGGTGGTGACCTTATCGTTATCAACCATTGTTATTTGGATAAATCTGGCGCCGGTGGTTCGAGCCGCGAGTATCCAACAGGCTATAATTCAGTTACGCAGTAATCGTAGCGAGTTGGAAAGTTTACTTGCCAAAGCGTTCCGCCCGCCAAATATGTATATCCATGAAATGCGCTATACGATGGTGACCGAAGTGCAGAAATATCACGAATGGGCGCAATTACGAAGCCCGGAAATGATGGCCGGCATTCGCTATCTGGCTACGCAAGCCGAAATGTCGGCCAATGAGCGCCCCTTTAGCACATGTCATCAGATCAGCGCGGCCACCGTCAATCGTTTGTTAGCGGCGTACGAGCCCGAGGCCTTGGATCGTTCAGAAAAATATGCGCAGCGTTTGATTGACTTAACACCCAATAGATTTGATGGCTACTTAGAAATGGCGGAAGTGGCGATTTTGCGCGATAATTATGACCGGGCACTGGAGTTGCTGACTGAAGCCGATCAGCGAGTCTACGCCAGGCGAACTGATTTTCGAGCCAGGATATTATTACTCATGGCCACAGCACGAGCCGGTCAACGCGAATTTGATTTAATGACTGAGCTGGTGGCTGAAGCTGAAGAATTAGACCCGAACGCTTATTTTGATGCGCGACCGGTGATTGTACTCGCTCGAACTATTCAAGCCGGCGATCAACTCGATGATTCATTAGTTGATTTTATTGATCGAGTAGCCGGAAAATATTCATTGGTGCCTGACGTGAAAAACGCGCTAGAAATTATCCGACAGGCTACGATAGTACCGACACATGATTCCGGATCAACCCAGCCCGAAATTAAGTAACCGAAGAGTTATGAGCAAAGCCCAAAAAATTAGAGGATTAGAGCCGTCAGCACGACATTGGTTGGTTTGGTTGATTTATGGTTTGGCATCTTTGGCATTGTTAACGTCATTTACACCAGCACCCATAGCTTATTTAAGCGTGACTTTTTGGAAGGTAATTCCGTTCCAGATAATTGTAGAACTCATGCTTGCCTGCTGGCTTTCGCTGATCATTGTTGATCGACGTTATCGGCCACGATTTGGGCTGTTAGCAGTGGCAATTTTATTGTTTGCCGCACTGGCGTTGTTCTCGGTGCCGTTCAGAGTGGAGCCCGGAGTTTCTTTTTGGTCCTCCACCAATCGCATGACCGGCGTTTTTAATTTGTTCCATTTGGTGGCTTGGTTTTTTATTTTGGCCAGCGTGTTGCGTCGACGCAGTGAATGGAACGTTTTTCTTTCAATAAGCACATCAATTGCTTCATTGATCGGGGCGATGGCAGTGATTGAGTGGATAAATCAGGCAGCGAAAATTCAAATTCAAACAGTGTTAAATAATTCTTCCTACCTAACTTCATATATTTTGCCACATGTATTTATCGCTCTGTATTTATGGTCACAGCGCGAGAGTCCGTTTCGCATGAAGTTGTGGTTGAGCGCCAGTAGTTTATTGGGGTTTACTGTGATTATTGCGGCCAGTCGGGCTGGCATCTTGGCTCTTTTGGCTGGTTTAGCCATATTCTTTTTGGGGCTGATTACGGTTTCCGAATGGTCAAAAAGAAAAAAAATTATCACCTGTAGCTTGTCATTGTTGGTGATAGCGTTGATGTTCGGCGGTTTTTTTGCTCTGCGCACCGGACAGGTTCGTAATTGGTTGGTGGAACACCGAACATTGCCTTCCTTTTTAGATCGTCTTGCCTTTCGTGATTTTGGCGGTGATCGGCTGGTACTGTGGGATATCGCCGTGAAAAGCATCGCCGAACGGCCGTTGTTTGGTTGGGGCAATGAACAATTGGCTCAGGCTGCCGATAAGTATATGGATCCGGTTCGGGCCAAAGAAGTTTTTAGTGAGAATCGAATAACCAGGGCTCATAATCAATACCTGGATACCGCGACTTCTTATGGCTTGGTTGGTCTGGCAGCATATTTATTTTTGTTGGCCGTGCTTACTTTAACCATAATGAAAATTTTTAAGTCCGCAGAAACAGCTTATGATCGGCGCAGTGTAATTATTATCGCGGTATTTTTTCTTAGTTACGCCGGCTATAGTTTTTTTATGTTTGATACACCGCATCAATTGGTCATCAATTTTATGTTATTGGCCTTGGTGGCGCGTCTGAGTTTTACTGAAACCGAGATTGAGAGTCGGTCGACTACCCGGATCAGTTCTGCAATTCCGATAACAGCTATTGTGCTGTCGATGTCGTTTATTGTCTGGTTGGGTAATATCAAGCCGGTTATGGCTGCCTTGACCTTCAATGAGGGCGCGCAGGCGGTTTCAAATTACAATTATGATTTAGCCGTAGAAAAATTTACTCAGGCCGCCGATAATCCAAATCCATATTCAGTCGAATTCATGTTGCTTCCTTACCTGGTTATTCAGCCACGAATGGATCAAGGTCAGATGGCGCTGGCTTTTACTCCTGGGACAGAGAAACTATTGCGGCTGTTGGCTGACATGTCCGTGACAGCAGTCAAGAAATATCCTCTAGACATTAAAACGTTGCTGTTAATTGGCGACAATTATCGTCTGCTCAGTGCTGTTGATCCCAAAGCGCTTGATCAGGCTACGATTTACGCTCAGCAATATATAAAGCTGGCTGATAAAAGATATAATGGTTACATGTTAATGTTTGAGCTTGCTTTGTTGCATGGTGACAATCAAGCTGCGTTGGAGTGGTTGGATTTAACTGAAAATTTGACGTTTAAAAATAACAAAAATTATTTTAAATACATAAATCTTAGGCGAGCTTGTGTCTTGGTGCGTCAACGTAATTACGAAGAAGCAGCTCAATATCTCACCCAGATAAAATTTTATCCGATTGAAACTGACGCCAGATTGATCATGGATATGGCGCAAGTGATTCAGCCTGGTGATCAACTGGGTGAAATTGAGCCACTCATAAGAAAATCGCTAGCTCTATTTGGTACTCAGCCTCATGTGCTTGTGGCTGGCGCCAGAATATATCATGCTCTAGGCGAAGACGATATTGTTCAGCAAATTATGGCTCGTCCAGCCTTGATTAAATGGGAACAAAACGAGAGCGGTCGGATCGAGTTGGCAAAATTAAAAGCAGACCTTAATTTACAATGAAGTTAGTAAAATAGAGGCCAGGCCTCTATTTTTGTGTGAATTTTGGTTTAAGATTCAATCCGTCTCAGTGATGCAAACAGCCCACGTCGGTTTTACCAACAAGGGCTGTCTGGAGCCACCTCGGGGGATCGAACCCCGGACCTCTGCTTTACGAAAGCATTGCTCTACCAGCTGAGCTAAGGTGGCCTATGTTTTTTGGCTGGAGCGGGGTACGGGAATCGAACCCGCGTTGCTTGCTTGGGAAGCAAATGTTCTACCATTGAACTAACCCCGCCTGGATTACTGGTCTGCTCCCAAATCCACTGTACCCGCGACGTGTCATATTATATACTTACAGTGATGCTTTGCAAGTATAATAGTTGATTCATGATTCGTTTTAAGAACGTCTCGAAAACATATCAGCCCAACATAGTCGGGGTTCAGAATGTAAATCTTCACATTCGACCCGGCGAGTTTGTGTCTATCGTTGGTCAGAGTGGAACCGGTAAGACAACTCTGGTTAAGCTTTTGATCGCCGAAGAGCGGCCGACCCGCGGTCAGATTATAGTTGGCGGTTGGGATATTTCCGGTATTAAGCCATCTGAAGTTCCGTTATTAAGGCGACAAATCGGTGTGGTTTTTCAGGATTTCAAGCTACTGCCCAAAAAGACCGTTTATGAAAACGTGGCGTTTGCTTTGGAAGTGGCCGGTGTTAATCCGCGACGTATCAAAGCTATCGTTCCTCAGGCTCTTAAGATAGTTGGATTAACCGATAAAACTGGTCGTTACCCCCGCCAGTTATCAGGCGGTGAGCAACAGCGCGTGGTTATTGCTCGATCACTCGTTCACCGACCAAAGATAATCGTGGCTGATGAGCCAACCGGCAATCTTGATTCGCTGAACACCTGGGAGATAATCGATTTGTTAAAACGCATTAACGGTTTTGGTACCACGGTAGTATTAGTTACGCATAATCGCGAAGTCGTTAACGCACTTAACCGCCGAGTCATCACGATTGATAATGGTTTGATCGTGTCTGACCAGGAAGAAGGTAAATACATGTTATGAAAACGGCGACTCTCTTTAGGGTGATTCGATTTGGCTTTCAGAATTTCTTTCGCAATTTTTGGTTGTCCGCAGCCACGGTCAGTGTTTTAACATTGACGGTTATCTCTATAAATACTTTGTTAGTGCTGAACGTGCTGGGTAAAATAGCGGTTTCAACAGTGGAGGCCAAGGTGGATATCAGCGCGCATTTTCGGTCGGATGTGGACGAGGGGCGTATTCAGACCGCGAAAGTGACACTGTTGGGCATGCAAGAAGTTCGTGATGTGGAATATGTTTCGCCAGAAGATAACTTATTGCGTTTTCGAGAGATCAACGGTCAGGATTCGGATCTTGTCGCTTCGCTGGATGAGGTGGGGGAGAATCCTTTTGGCGCTACTTTGATTATTAAAGCCCGAAACACAGCTGATTATCCGGCAGTATTGCAGGCATTATCTCAGCCTTTGTTTACCAATTTAATCGAAGAGCAGAATTTTGAGGATCACGAGACCATGGTCGCGCGGCTAAACGCCATAACTAGTCGGCTGGAGATCGGATTATTGGTTGTCACCGGAGCTTTCGTCTTGATCGCGTTAATGATCATTATAAATGCGATTCGTGTTTCAATTTATACGCACCGGGAAGAGATTGGTATTATGCGTCTGGTTGGTGCTTCAAATTGGTTTATTCGCGGGCCGTTTTATGTTGAAGCGCTTATTTGGACCGTGTTATCAGTCATCCTGACTCTAATTCTGCTCTATCCATTATTGTTACTGGTTCAACCATTTTTGCAGCGATTTTTTGGTACCAACTCGATTGATTTAGTCGCATTTTATTTGGTTAATGCACCCCAGGTGATCGGCTTGCAACTAATAGGCATCGCTCTAATGACACTTGTTACTTCGAAGATGGCCACTGCTCGCTATCTGCGCATTTGAGATTATGTTTTGGCGAAAAAGATCAAAGAAGGCAATTCCAAAATCCGATGCGTCGGTGCTTTTTATTTTTATTGCGGCTGTTGGAACTTTGATTTTGGCCTCTACGGTTATCAGCTTAGGTTCCGCTCGACGTATTTCAGTTGAAGATTCAGATGCGTCATTTTTTAACCGAGCTGAACAGGCCCTACCGGCCGATGCCAGCGGTCCGATGAGTTCTATCCAAATTGAACCGGCTGTTAAGCCGACCTCGGTTTTTTTCTACTGGCAGACTGATCAGCCGGTGCTGTCGTTAATTCAGTGGGACACTCGGGTAGGAAGATTTGTTCCGCGCTTCAATTATCCGCTTCACGGTCAATTTAATCAGACCGAGGCGCCGCAGTTAAAACAAATTCAGTCAGGCTGGGGTGGTGAGGCGGTTATTGAACTGCGTAGTGTTTCTGCCGCCATGCCAGGAACAGAAACTGTAGCCCTTGTTCAATTAAAAGATCAGCGTTTGAAACAATTAGCACTTAGAGGTCCGGCCGGAATGTTTAATCAGGATTATTTTCTCGTGGGAGAGATTCCTGCTGGTAGTTCAGAATTATTATTTGAAGATTTGGATGGTGATGAGGTGACCGAAGTACGCCTGGTCATTACTGATGAAAGAGGCGATCGGATCAGTAGTGTTTTTAAATGGTCGGGAGAAGAGTTAATTTACAATGAAAATTGGAGTGTAGCTCTGACAGCTCGTGAGGATTTGTTTCCTGAGCCAGTAGTTAATGTGGCTGAATAACCGTTGACAGCTGATATTTTTTGTCATAATTTAGTGCCTGTCACCCTCGACAGGTAAAAGGGACAGGTAAGGCAGGGAGTAGAGAATGCAAAGAATGAGTACCTGTCCCTCGTGTCTG
Source organism: Patescibacteria group bacterium (assembly GCA_018813785.1). Lineage (GTDB taxonomy): Bacteria > Patescibacteriota > Patescibacteriia > SG8-24 > SG8-24 > JAHJAU01. Next base: position 12,513 of record JAHJAU010000004.1, read on the forward strand.
TCGAGGGTGACAGGTACTAAATTCATTCGGGGGTCGTCCAATGGTAGGACAGCGGCCTTTGAAGCCGTTAATCCAGGTTCGAATCCTGGCCCCCGAACCACAAATAATATTTTTAAGAAATTTATGGAAAATTTTTCGAAATTTGATACTGGCACGCCTCCAGAAGAGGAAGACATTGAACGGAAAAAGGAGCGTCTTCAACCCATTTTTGAGCAGTCGTTGAGTGTCTTTCGGGATCCAGATCGCTCGCTTTACGAGGGAACGCTTACTGTTACACGCCAGGGTAAAGGCCAAACCGAAGTTGTTAGCGGACTGGTCGTTCTTGAAGTTCTAGGTGACGCCATCGAGCTGGGGGGCATCGAAGATGATGGAGACATCGGTGCCTCGGCATTTATGTCCTGGGAAGAAATTGTCGATGTTGTGAAAGAGTGATGTTTTTGATGGGTTTAGAACGGTCTCATGAGTTTAGATGACTTGATGAAGGTTGGTAAATTTTTATAAAAAGTGTTGAAAAATGTAATTTCGAATGAGCGGAGGCAGTCGTGAGAAAACAAAGCGAATATTCGCAGGCGGGTGTTAATTACGCCCAACTAGAGCCTTTTAAAACAGCCATGCAGGAAATCGGTCGGCAGACACTTCATTTGCCGGAGCGGCGCGGTGTTCGAGTAGTGGCCGATGCCCTGCATGCTCACGGTGCCGTCTATTATTATGACGGCTCAGAGCGCGTTATCTGGGTGCAGACTCAGGAAGGACTGGGCAATAAAAATTGGATTGCCGAGTGGCTGTATGAACATGCCGGCACTGGTCGCACCTACTATGAAGCAATCGGTATTGATAATGCGCTGATGGCGGTCAATGATGTGCTGGCGCAGGGAGCTTTGCCGGTCATTTATACTGATGAGGTGGCGGCTAGTCATAGTGATTGGTTCGCTGATGAAAAGCGCGCTCGTGATTTGGCGGCCGGTTTTTTGCAGGTCTGTCAATTGGTCGGCATGGCTCTGCCAGCCGGTGAATCTCCGGCTCTGCGCTACATCATCAATCCTCAGCCGCCGGTCAAACAGTGCGCATCGTTGAGTGGTTGTGTTGTTGGCATCGTTAACCCAGCTGATCGGCTGATAACCGGCCATAAACTCAGTGTTGGCGACAGCATTCTCGGCGTGACATCGTCCGGTGTTCATGCTAACGGTATTTCCTTGGTGATCAAGCGCGGACTCAGTCTGCCGGATCAGTTCCTGACCAAGTTGCCGACCGGTCGTACATACGGCGAAGAAGCTTTAATCCCAACGCGATCTTATGTGGCGTTGATCGAAGCCTGGCAACAGGCGCAGGTGGACATTCATGCCATTCTGCCTGGTACCGGTTCTGGTGTGGCCAAACTGGCTTACGATAAGCGACCATTTACTTATCGTATTCACACCTGGGTGACTCTGCCGCCACTTTGTCAGTTTTTGCAGGAACAGGGTCTGGGACTCAACGATCTGCTCACCACATTTAATTGTGGCATCGGCTATTACGTTTTTGTTCCACCGCAGGAAGTTGAGCGGTCAATTTTACTCGGTGAAAAAGCCGGTTACGAAGTAGTCGAAGTCGGCCGGGTCGAGACCGGTGAACGCAAAGTCATCTTTGAACCAGCTGGACTGGAGTTGCCGCCGCCCGGCGAGCATCTTGCCGCGAGCTGAGTCGTCAGTTCAAGCCCTAACTCTCTTGTAGAGTTGGGGCGTTTGTTTTTTACTCGTGAATCCAATACCAGCACTGGTTTCTAAGGTCTTGACTCAGTTGATAAGTGTGAGCATGAGACAGCGCGCCCAAGTACGACTGAAGCGATTGGGACAAAGAATGCTCGTCGATCTCGCCCCGGCGAAACTGCACCACCCGGTATTTGAGCTTGCGGAATATCCGGTGTTTCGTTTTGCTTCGAAGCAGGCGATAGTGCGGCAGAATTACGTATCCCAAAAAGTCCACACCTTGACCGGCGTCGAGGATGGCGCACTTTTTGGGTTGCAGAGAGAGCTTCAATTTGTCCCCGATAACTTTCCGGAATGGACCAAGAAGACCTTCCAGATATTTTTCGTCGGTGGAAATTATCACAAAGTCGTCAGTATAGCGCGCGTAATGTTTGACCTTCAGATCGTGCTTAACGAATTGGTCGAATTCGTTCATGTAAACGTTGGCAAACAATTGCGAAGTGAGATTGCCGATCGGCAGACCATGACAATCAAAAAGCGTCGTCTGTCCGGCCGAAAAGCTTCTGACAATCTGCTCCATAAGCCACATAGTGTCCGGATCAACTATCCGCTTTTTGAGAATTGCCAAAAGAATTTCGTGATCAATCGAATCAAAAAACTTCCGCACGTCGCACTTAAGCGCGAAGTACGGCCTCGTATAATTCCGGCTCTCCTTCCGGATCATACTCTCGGCGGCCAGCACGCCTTTGTGCGTACCTTTGCCCACGCGGCACGAAAACGAATTGGCAATAAAGGTCTGCTCAAAAATAGGATTGAGAACTCGGAAAACCGCATGGTGCAAAACCCGATCGCGCACCATAGCCTTGTGAATGTGGCGCACTTTCGGATCGCGGATATAGAAACCCTTATACGGTCCGTGAGTATAGCGTTTGGCAAGCAAGTCGCGATGCAGAGAAAAGAGATTTTGCTCAAGCAAAAACTCAAAAGCCTGAACATCGGCCTTCTTGCCCTTGTCGCTTCGAAATTCCTCCCACGCCGTAACGATGTTTTCTAGCGATGTGATCTGATTGAATAATTCCTTATAAATCTTCATAACTATGAATGACTTTGATATCCTCGTCGTTCCGGCCCAGTTCGGTCTCCGTCACAGGGGCCGTTCGGTGCGCCGGGCACGTGAGGTCTTCATGGCCAACGAGTTCGGTCTCGGAGCCTTCGCAATCGGCATCATGTTGCTGACCCACCCCGAACGCGAGGTTCAGTGGGAACAGCTCCACGTCGACTGCGCCGGTGACGAGTTCGCTCCGGAGGCTGGTGGCGGCTTCTCGGGCGCGCCGCTCTTCCGCTTCAGCGGCGGCGGGGTCGGGTTCAGCGCCCGCTGGTTCGACGATGCCTACGAGTTCTGTGGCTCCGCGTCGGCCTTCCTCTCGCAGTAATCGACCCTTGAGGTCTTGAATTCTTGGGTCTTTTGACTCCTTGTCATTTGATCCTTGAATTCCGCTGACAGCGGCTCGAAAAATCGGGGCTATCCACAACACATCGTGGATAGCCCCTTTCTCTTTCTACATATCTCTGCCCAAAGTATTGAAATTAATGTTATAATTACAATTAACATAATTAACCATATAATATATATGTTCGTTGTCGGCTTAATAGCACGCATCATCGCTTTCATCTTTCTTCTTTTTAATACCATCATTTTTTTGAGTGTGGCGATCAAATCTATCTTTGATATCATTCATCGAGTAACAAATACCGGCTTGTCACTGTCTATATTATTTTTACTAGCGTCTTTTGCACTGGGTATTTGGCTACTGGGCTTGATGCAGCAGGTTTTAGCCGCTAATTGGCCACAACGAGCGGTTAAAATAATTCAAAAGAAGTGGTTTTTTGGTTTTTTTACGATACTCTTATTTGAGGGCTTATTTTTTCTGTTTAAAACCCCCGTTCATTTTTATGCCTCGATCGGTCATAACATTGGATTAAGTTTTGCTCAATTGGCCATGGAACAGTTCGGAAGCATGTTAAAGATCGCATTACCAATAGATTTCATACGGCAGATCGTGGCCTGGGAGTTTCAGTTGTTTTACGCATCATTCATTGTCGGTTTTTTAGTGTGGGTTTGGCAGACCATAAGTCGCAAGTCAGCTTGGTCAGAGTTGGAACAATCAATGTCAAAGCAGTCCAAGCCTAAGCAATAAAGATTTTCAAATGGAGGCAGTCTTCAACAACAGAAGATGCCTTCATTTTTATTTACCGACGTTGTAGTGAACAAAATATCACCCAAGCTTCAATAATTGCAGGTATTAAAAACCGCCTTCGGTTAGGCGGTAAATTAATCATCGGTCAGTTTAGTTTTCAAACCCCAGCGCAAAAGGAGCTGCATGGCTTGGTCTTCAGTAAAACCGGCCTTCAAGAAAGAATTGTATCGAGCACGCAGAAGTTTAGCTTGGTCAAAGAGAACAGTGGGGTAAACAGCCGTGATCATCTGTAGTTCCGCGAAATCACCCGGTAGTTCCGGCAGAGATCGTTCAACTTTGCCCGATAGTCCGTCGATGTCCCGTTCTAAGTCGTCGGTTGTTTCAGGTGAAATTGCCTTCGGTGATTGTTTGGGGATTTGTATTTTATTAGACTGACTCATGTCCAACTCCAATTCCGCCTCGAGCGCACTTTAAGTAGCATACAAGCGGTTTTTTATCAGGTCAAATTTTAGTTGACATCAATAATTTCTTAGGTGAATATATCAACAGTGTTCTTTGTCAGATCAAAAGGAGATTAGTCATGGCCGACGATCAAGAGAAAAAAGAGTCTCTAAAGAATCCGGAAATCGAAGTTCGAGTCGAACCAAACTGGGAGCATAAATCCGGACTCAACGACGGTGAGATGTGGGACTACGTTGACAAGGTGACCGAAGGAGTTGAACGTGATGTGCGGCGAGCTGTTGATGAGGCTGATGGCCAGGGTGTAGGTACTCAGATCGGCGCGGCTAGTGATGCCGTTGATGAAGCTAGTCAACAGATCGATTCGGATAAGATCGAGCGAATCCACGTCGAAATTGATGACGATGATGGTCGTCATGTCGAGATCGAAAAAGAGTTGGTTGAGAGGAATTAATCCTCCAAAAGCGCCCAGTGATGTATCATCCCTGGGCAAAAAGATGATAATCATTGTACTATAGGAGTCGGTTCTTTTTACTATTTACCTCAGGAGTAAGAGATGTCTGATGATAAGAAAGAAGCTGGTCAGAAACCACTGGAGAAGGCCAGGGTTGAAGTTGAGGCCGAGCCGAACAATCGACACAATCAACGTGATCGTGAAGTGGCTGGTCGGGCGGCTCGTCGAGTGAAAGAAGCGGTTGAGAAAGAACTCAGCAAGCCAGAAAATAAGCAGGCTGGCTCAGATAAGCAGCTTCATGAGGCAGATCAGGCGCTCAATCGTGAGCGCGATCAGGTGCCGGGCAAGCACGTCAAAAGTATTCGAGTGAAAGTGTCTGGTGAGCGCGAAGACGAACGTGGTAAAATCGAACGGGTTACTCGCGAGCGAGAGGTCAAGCCAGGTGACTAACCATCACACCTCCAACAAACAACTTAAGGACCGCCTAGAGCGGTCTCTTTTTTAAGAAAATTTTTAATGATTTTATGATCTTACCTAAAAGTACAGGCTTTACTTCGTGGTAGTTTTTTATGTGCCTTGTTAAGCGGTTGGTGATCAATCACCGGTAAAGCCAGTGACTACGGAAGAGTTTTTACAACTAATTGAGATGCGAGGGTTAATATATCAAGCCAAGTTTCACTGTTTTTTCTGGCACTAGTTAGATAGAATGAGCTCTATGGATATTATTTCTAGTATTATTCTTGGTGCGGTACAAGGATTAACCGAGTTCCTGCCCATTTCTTCTTCCGGTCATTTGATATTGGCTCGGGACATTTTGAGATTGCAAACTGAGAACGGTCTGGCGGTTGATGCGGTGTTGCAACTGGCTACCGTGCTGGCTGTAGGTATTTATTTTTATCGCGAGTTGATTGGATTGGTGGCGACAGCCGGTCGTTTATTGCTGGGTCGATCGGTTACCGCCACACAGCGAACTTTATTAGCAGCGATTGTTATTGGTACGGTGCCGGCGATTTTTTTTGGTTTATTGCTCGAGGATATTATGGCCACAGCATTTCGGAGTGCTCTGCTGGTGGTAGTTACATTACTTGTTGGCAGCGGCCTAATGTTGTTCGCCGAATTGTTGGCTCGCCGTCGCATCAGGCAACAATTAACCTGGAAGCGGGGATTGATTATCGGTTTATTTCAATGCTTGGCTTTGGTGCCTGGCATATCGCGTTCCGGTTCGACTATCTCCGGCGGATTGTTGGCCGGACTCAATCGTGCCTTAGCGGCTAAATTTAGTTTTTTATTATCATTTCCAATCATCGCCGGAACTGGTTTGAAAAAATTATTCGACTTGAGTACTGATGGTACATTGGTTGATTTAGGACCAGGATTAATCATCGCTTTTTTGACCGCGTTTTTTATTGGTCTAGCAGCGATTCATTTTTTATTGAGATTTTTGCGGCAACACACACTACTGATTTTTATTGTTTATCGTGTAGTTTTAGCTATATCAGTTTTTGTTGTGTTATTGATGAACTAGGCTAGAGAGCCTAGAATTAAAAAACTCCGTCAAAGCGGAGTGTTTTTTATCGCGTTTATAATTATGGCCCACAACTGCCGCAGCCGCCCGAGCCACA
>JAHJAU010000012.1 GCA_018813785.1 Patescibacteria group bacterium
ACCTGGCTGACCAACCAATTCTCGTCGAGAAAAAAATCCAAGCTGGTGTTCCATGATGATTCTCCTAGCTGAAAAAACGCAATATCTTCACTTTGCAATTAACTGATTAATAAAAAGATCTCCTTAAACAAGGGATCTAGCTTACCGCGAAAAATCTGATACTGTCAAGATTAAAAGGCAATGCGTTTTGGTTTTTTCCTAAGAGGAACTCGACGGAAAACTAAGCGCATGTAATGCGAATGACTGTAATCTTTTTTGATCTTCAACCCCTGCCGAGCAGCCTCTTCAATAATTTCAACTGTATTAATCAATGACTTTGGTGAAACGAATTTACGAAATAAAGCATTCGTTAAGCCGCGTCGATTTATTCCAGCTAAAATAAAATATCCACCAGGTTTTAAAACTCGGGCAGCTTCAGCAATTGCCTTACGCCAGGCCAAAACATGATGGAGCGTATTGAATTCGGTTACTAAATCAAACATAGCATCTTCAAATGAAGTTTCAGCCGCATGCTCCACCATAAACTCAACCCGATTACTCCGAATACGATGTTCAGCTAAACGAATTTGCTCATCATCAATATCTACGGCCGTAATAAACGAATTGGGTAATAAATTCAATAAAATTTCAGTTGTTCCACCTCGACCACAACCAATTTCTAACACAGTTAATCTTTCGTCGCTGGCAATTTCTTGATCAAGGTAACGTAACATAGTTGAACCTAAAACTGCGTCCCAAAATGGATTATTGACCGCTAATTTTACTCGCATTTTCATCATATGATCACCATTAACGATTTAATTATAACACAAAATGAACGCTAAAATTCGGATTTGACTGTCTGGCGTTGAATGATAAGGTGTTATCTGCCCTTTTAAAAAGGAGTTTGGTAATGTCTCGATATAAAAGTCGTGACGGTCAAGGTCAGCAACTCACCTCGAACTGGAAAAACAGTCGCCGGATCAAACAGCTCGAAGCTCAGCTTAAAAAATGTCGAGGGGCTCTTGCTAATAGCGCTATTAAAGATGAAGAAGCGCGACGTAGGTTAAATCAAGAAGATACTGATATTTGGATCAATGCCTACGAAAGACCATTCCTTCAAGACGTAAATAAGGCTCGACGTAGTAAGATGTCGCGTCGTCTGGGCAATAAAACGCAGGTCATCACAGTTCCTCTGAACAGTCATACTCGTGATCGGCAGGATCATTCCCTGGAAGCTGTGGCTGATGCCACTGACATAGCCAGTATTCTTAGTTCAAATATTGAGCTGGTGCAGGCTGGAATGTTGCTACATGACTGTGGGCATATGCCTTGCGGGCATGCAGCAGAAGATTTTCTGTCGAATCGTACCGGTCAAAAGTGGCGTCACGATATACTCGGAGTGGTTATTGCCCAGCAAATCGAACGAAAGGGGCAGGGGCTCAATCTCACCTGGCAAACACTCGACATTATTCGCAATCATTCGCGCGGTAGTGGAGCTGCTAGTGTGCAAGGTATGCGAGATGAGCCGGCCATCGCCGTTAAGGCCGATAAATTCGCCTATACACTGGGTGATTTCAACGATATCTTCCAACGCGAGGCGCTGGCAGCGCAGGGCTTCACCCGTAAACGCTACGCTCATATCGTTGAGGCGGCGGAATGGTTCGGTAGTTGTCAGCGCGAACGCGAGTTTACTTGTATCGCCAATCTGTGTATCGAATCCGCTGCTTGCGGTTATATATCATTTGACCAGTGTGAAGCGGCGGTACGCTTCGAAAAACTGAAGCGGATGATGTATGAAGATGTTTACACCAAAATTGATCGACGCGTCATCAATATGAAGATGGCGATTGTCTATGATGCTCTGTTGCGAGCATTGGCTAACTCAGATGTTGATCCAGCGTTGGTTTTTGCCCTGATGGATGATCAAGAGTTGGATTGGCTATTTAAAAAAGCTAGTCGGCATGAAATCATTGACGAGACTACTTTGAGTGTTATTTCAGTCGGTGAAATCATTCCACATATTCGTGGCCGACAAATTGATGTAACCGAACCAGACATGGATTGGTGAGTATCGTGCGCGCAATAAGATTCAAGGTTAAGGACTGGACTGATGAACAATTAGCCAAGCGACTCTGGCATCTGCTGTGTGGCGACGATCGTACACCAATCGACCAGCGTATCTGGCGTACTGAATCGAGAACAAGTCTAACCTGGAGCTTGTCGAGCAATAACTGGTTCCTCAGCTGTCTGGCTCAGGATGATGCGACTGGCCTGAGAACCTACGAGTTGTGCTACCGCTACACTTTTGAGGACGCTGAACTGCAGGCTCTAGCTACCGTACTAGAAATACTACTTGGTATCAGCGAAACGAAAATCTCCTAAAAAATTACCGCCATCTTAGGCGGTTTTTTAATTGGTTAAAGAATATCAGGCGATTTTTAAATATTGACGCTTGTGACGATTGTGGATAGGATCATCCTTGGGTAATTCTTTGAAGATTTAAAAGGAGGACGAAATGATTTCACGACCTGAACGAGAGGCTATCGCAGAACTCATTCCCAAACTACGGCCATTTACCTTCCGTGGTGAGGCTGAATTTGTCTTGGGGGACGGCACCGCGTTGTTCGTGGCTGGCATCAGTCGGAGCGATAACCGCCCCGGTGAACAGACCGGCAGTGTAGTAGTACTGACGCTGTCTAAGATCAAACCACGGCCGTCGCTGCCTGAAACAGTAACCTGCGTTGGTGCGGTCATACTTCGTCGCGAGACCCCAAACGAACAACGTGTTCGTTCTTCTTCTGAGAATTTCGGCACGGCCAACGTCATCGAAAGTGTGGCATTCGAGATGTGTAATGATCAGGGTCGGTGCGTAGTCTTTCGTACTGGTGACCAAAACACTTTTCCTGCCATTATCTAATCATCGAAAAAACCCACAATTAACTTAATATTGTGGGCTTTTTTATAAAAAACCTTAAAAATTAATGGCTTTAAATAGGTTAATTTGTACAGTTAGATAATAATCAATAACTGACAATCGATTGAATTAACCATCCCTGTTTATGATTCGCTTCTCAGAGTCTAACAAGGTATAATTCGAAGTGAATCTTCTTCTAATAAAAATTATGAGTAAATTAGAAAATAAAAATAAACTTGAAGGTCCAATCGAATCAACATCGACTGATGATCCTAAAGTTAAAATCTCGGTAACTCCAACCATTATTTTTGGTGTGATCATTACCATTGGGTTGGCGGCAATTTTTTTCGCCCTGTCACCGCTCTGGAGTCAACAATCCAGTGGACGTGAATTACTCGTCGCATTTCCGCTATTCCTATTTATGGGTGCTGCGATCAGCTTGGCTCATTATTCAATTAATCGTGGTACCTGGCACCTGTTTCATCATCCCAAGCTGTGCTTTTTATCTTTAATTGGTGTTCCTCTGGTCATGCTGGGTTTAACCGCTGATTTGATTATCCTTTGGGTGCCTGGTTTTTTCTATCTGGTTGCTGCCATGGCTGGTCTAATTAATTATGGTGGATTAATGAAGGGGTTCCTTCGAACAAGGCTACTACTCTTGATTGCTTTGTCTCTAGGAATTTTATCGTGTCTAGGTTGGTTACACCTTGCTCAAAATCTCAATGGAATTAAAACTGATAGCCATGGCTGTCTAATAGGGGAGATGGAGTGGTGTGAAAAAAATCAACGTTGTATTCAGCCTTGGGTAGAACATTGTAGCGAAGGAAATATGGTGGATGCCTTCAACGTACTCAAAAAAATACACAGTTTCTCTGGTTTAAAAATGAGTATGCCAGTGGTAGATAATTTTTCTTGGATGGCTGAGCAGGGGAGTGATGTCGTAAATTTTACAATTCCCGGACTAACCACACACTTACGAACCAATGATCTGAATTCACTTGATAAGGCTTTTATCCTGGCTGACTTTGAACCAGATATGGTTAACTCCTATCGAATTGGTAATGGTGGTTTACGGGGTTATCGTTTATTCCATTTAATGGTCTGCGCGGCCTCGTTCGCTGATGTCTCTGGCGGAAAAGAAGGTGAGCTGGATATCGTTATCAGTTGTGGACGCTGGGATCAAGCTGAGCTACCAAGTGAAGATTAATCAATCTATCTAAAATAATCGATCAAAGCCCGATCGGTTATTTTATTACTTTGACTATGTCGCCCTGTGAATGTACTACTTAATTATAGTAATTAAAAATGGTTCTTTGACTTCAAAAAAGGGGGTAGGAATTGATTTCTTTAATCATAGATCGATTCCACCAAGATGGTTTAGTAACGATTTACCTAACCTGGCGCAATAGAATTTTGGTAGTTAAACTAAACCCGTATCTTTGGTCGGCTCTGACAGCGATTGCAACCTGGTGTTCAATATATTTTTTTCTTGGGCCAGGATTAGCTACGGTGATTATCCTGAGCTTACTCATTCATGAACTGGGTCATGCGACCTTGGCGGTAATCTATCGATTAGATCGAATAAATATCGAGTTCGTACCTTTCTTAGGAGCTCGTTTGATCTTTCAGCAAAATTTCCCCAGTCGAGCAGCTGGTGTCCTGCTGGTTTTAGCCGGACCAGCCGCTGGTTTAGTGACGGGTTGGCTAGCTTATGGACTGTTTATCCTAACTGATTGGCCTTATGCTTTGGCCTACGCGGTTTGGTCCATGATATTGACTTTGGTCAACCTGATGCCATTGAGTCCGCTCGATGGGGGACATGCTACGGTCGGTCTATTAGCTCCGGCTAAAATAAATGTCTGTCGCTTAGCGCAATTTTTTGGGGTCCTCATGGTTCATGTGGGTCTATATATCCTGGGTTTGTCACTGCTGATAGTAGTACCTAGCGCAATTTTAGCGCTGATGTTTACCGAACGAGAAATGCGCAAGCTAACCGACGGTGAACGAATCTATAACAAACTATCTTATTTATTTGGCTTGCCAAGTGATGATGTGGTGGCCATCCAGGAACGAGTACGGCGATTCGACAATGAACAGCTAATACTAACGATCGCTGCTCAAGCACGTCAATTATACCACCGTTGGTTTATTGGCCGACTGAATTATATTACTGAGGACTGTGAATTCTCTGACCGTGAAAGTTTACACTTCTATCTGTGTTCCTTGGCTCAACGACCAATGAGTCACCCGATGGCTGCTCTACTTTGGCTAGTCTATGTAGTATTGATAGCTTCGACACTTTTCCTTGCAATCCAGGCTCTCGGTATAGATGGTTGGTTGATTAAATTCGCTATAACCGCCTTCATGCTGTAAGGCAAACCGGTTCACTTCAGCCCTCGTAAAAACCGAGGGTTTTTTAATCAAACAGTTTGTTTGAATTATTCGACCAGATAGATTAAGGTGACTTTTCAGGCGAAAGGAAGCGTGACATGGCTGAAGATCTGAATGATTCGTCCTTTAACAATTCAAAAAGTGATCAAGTGGAACAACCCTTCTTCCGCCCAACCCGGCGAAAACTGTTTTTTATGATTGCGATGTTCTTACTATTTTTCGCTCTGTTGGCAATGCTGATGGGTTGGAAGTTTGCTCTAGTGTTGCTGGCTTGTTTGACCATTCATGAAGTTGGTCACCTTTGGGCCATGCGACGCCGCGGAATGGAGCTGGCCGGTCTCTACTTCTTGCCGCTCATCGGTGTAGCAGCTGTCCCTGCAAATAATTTTTCTTCTCGCGAAGATGAGGCTTTCATCGCCATCATGGGTCCAATCTGGGGCACAGTGACCGGCATCATTGCCTATGGGCTGTACCTCGCAACTGGAGTACCTGAACTAACCTTGGTTGTCTTAATCTGTCTTCTGCTCAATTTACTTAACATAATTCCAGCCGCACCGCTTGATGGCGGACGAGTTATTCGTAGTTGTATTCACGCATTTTCTCCAGCAGTCTCTGTCTGGGTGTGTGGCTTACTCTATTTGATTTCAATCTACCTCATCTATCAGCTGTCGTGGCTTTTGGGTGTGCTGGTAGGAGTCTTCGGTCTGCTGGAACTGCTTCGATATCGTCAAGCGGTTAACCTAGAAGAAGACTATCGCCATATCAGGGCGCAAGTGACTGCTGTTGATCTTTCTCAAAGTGTTTGTGCCGATATACGCACTTGTCTCCAGAATTATCCTGATGAAGATTTCTCCGAAGAAGCTCATCAGGCGGTACTTGAACGTCTAAACTCAAATCCCGACTGTGTTCATCTACTGCAGGCGGCAGCCGAAGCTCGCCAAGCCCGTTTCAGTCTACTGCCTTTCGGTTTTCATTTCGTTATACCTGATCTCGTCTTTGAGAGTTTGCCGAGACTGATCTTTTATCTGTCTCTAATGCACGCTGAACAACCGCCCAGAATGACTCGCGGTAAAGCCGGCCTATACCTAATCATCTTTATGGCTGTAATCATGACTTTGCTGGGGCTGGGGGCATTGAGTCTCGCCACAATGCCTTTTGCGACGTGATCACTACCACGAGCGATATTAAATTCACCATCCGGTCTAAAAAACCGGATTTTTTATATTAAAAAGAGGCCGGGTTGACCTCAAAATTCAACGAAGGAAAACTCTAATTATCGTAAATACCCACCCGCCAATCATTACTAACAGGGTTAAGAACATCAGTAGCGTCGCAACATGTGGTAACTGATGCCCCTCAGTATCAACATCCGGACGGATTAACTGCCGCAGCAATAGATAGCCAACCGGCAAAAAGAGTATTGATGGAATAAGGTACAGTATCAACTCCAACGTAACGCTGGACATTATGCCTCCTATGATGCAGATAACATTATCAATTTACTAATACCCAAGCAAGCTGTTTTTAGAATTAAGACAGTAGGTTAAGTTCAGTTGCGAAATGGTTCATTGAGTGGTTTAATCGAATCACAATGTATTCAACTTTGATTGAAACCTTGACCTATTGGTTTGACTCGTCCGGCATTTTACTCTGGCTATTTATTGAAGATAATCCTAATGGCCTAGAGAATATACATCTTCTCTGTGACGGAGATCATCTTACCGTATTCGATGAGCAGGATGAAATATTATTTTGTGATTACATCGAAACCGATACTACTGTAGGCGCGTTTATCGATGCGACCGGAAAAAGCATCGGATCGCCGTACGCTTTGGGTTTTAAAGTGAAATGGATACAAAGGGGCTGGCAAGCTCACGACTGGGCACGTTTATTTGTGCGCTATCATCAAGAGGGAGAATTACCCCGACGAGCCGAGTTGATAAAACGAGTGGTTCATTGACTTTTACCGCTAACTCAGCGGTTTTTTGTTAAAAACTTGACACTTCGCTTTACTTTGGTAAAGTGGAACTTCTACTAAGAAGTATGTCCAAAGAATCTCAAAATAAAAAAACCGCGAATCTCTATCGAGCTATTCTCGATTTAAAAACAGTTGGTGAAGCTCAGCGATTTTTTCGCGATCTCTTAACGCCTGAAGAAATTGTAGAATTTACACGACGGTGGGAGGCGGCTCAATTACTAAATGCCGGTTGTACATACGCAACCATCGTTAAACAAACCGGTCTTAGCTCTCGGACGGTAGCTAGAATTTCTAAATGGTTATGTCGGGGTTGCGGTGGCTATAAATTGATCTTATCTCGTCAACATCATCAGGTTCGTCGACCTTCTGGTTAGAACCTTGCTTGATATTTGATTTTAATAGCAGTCAGGGCTCTCTCCGGAAGGGGAGGGTCCTGATTTTAGCTTCTTATCTACAAGTTCTTACAAAATGCGCGCTTAATGTCATTAAGCGCTTCAAATATTGGCAGTGCGCAATCAAACTGTTTTCTGAAATTTTGTTGACCAAAATCAAAAGGGGATGTTCATGCAAGAAATGTTTGATCGGGCGATCATTGGCTTTGACTTGAGTCGCAAACCAGATGTACAGCTTATTGCTTCAATTACGCAAACCAAGGCCTTTTATCTGGCAGAGTTGTTCGTTCAATCGGATAAACGACGTCATGGTCTGGGTCGCAAACTAATCAATCAATTAATTAAACAGGTTATAAGTGAGGGTTACCTGAGTGTAGCCCTACGAACTTCAGCCTCTCCATGGTTGATAGAGATGTACTCGAAACTCGGCTTTAGAATCGTTGGCGAGCAGCAGGTTACGACGATTAAAAAAATTGCCGGCCAGGAGCTAAAACTACCAGACGATCGTGTTATCATGATTAACGATCTTTACTCAACGTAAATACTTGCAGTATTACCACTCTAAATCTTAGAGTGGTTTTTTCACCTCTAAAAAGAGGGGGATAGTATTTTGGGTGTATTTAAATGGAATAGGTTATGTGTCTGACAATATATCTTAGACGACACTATATATTAAACTTTCGATTAACCTAACCCAATCCATTTTTAATCGCTCGCTTATTTAAGTTCACATTTTGATCTAATGACTGACTTATTAAATCCATTTTTAAGTTAAAAAACCTAGATTTCAAGAATAATTGATAATTGTATTGATTAGCAATAAAAACTAACTCCTCTATTTTAGGTAAATAATATTTAGATAGTGTCGTAAAATCTTAATAAGACGCTTTCTATTTTATTTTGGGGAATGTACATTATCTGCCACCAATCTCAGTGAGATGTGAATAAATTATCTTCGCTTGTTCCTTGCGGGTCAGGTGTCGGTGGTTGAACCGCCACACG
>JAHJAU010000013.1 GCA_018813785.1 Patescibacteria group bacterium
AAATTCGACATCTAATTTTGATACTCGCTATCCGGCGAAGTAATTAAATTATTAACGTTGTTAATATAACAAAATTCAAAAAATAAACGAATTAAGCAACCATAGCCAGTCTTTGACAAAAACCATACAGCTGAGTGTAGTGGTGATTGCTCAATCTGTCCGGAAGACATAAAGTATTATGTGTGTCACACTCGAGAATTCGGAGTCTGCCAATGCCATGGTCAAACCTTTGGATGATCATCCTGCCTCACCCCTTCTATAAGAAGGGTATTTTATTTAAATTTAACAACCTCTTGCCTCGCCTTACTTACAACCATATACTAATCACATATGATTAACAATAAACAAAAAATTCTCATCTCAGGTGTTCAACCCTCGGGTCGAATTCATATTGGTAACTGGGTCGGAGCACTGCAAAACTGGGTGCGATTACAAACTAATCCGGATTATCAATGTCTATTTTTCATTGCGGATTATCATTCACTTTCCAGCGACTATGATCCGGCCGAGAAACGTGAACAGATTTTTGAATTGATGGTGGACTTACTCGCCCTGGGACTTGATCCGGAAAAGTGTCTGCTCTTTCGTCAATCTGACATTCTGGAGCATGCCGAATTATGCTGGATCTTCAATACGCTGACCCCCATGGCTTTTCTCGAGCGCATGACACAATTCAAAGATAAGTCTGGCGAACAGGAAAAAAATATTAACGTCGGTTTGTTTGATTATCCAGTCTTACAGGCAGCCGATATTCTGATGTATCGGGGTGAATTTGTTCCGGTTGGCCGAGATCAGGTTCAACATGTTGAGCTAACTCGTGATATTGCGCGCTTCTTCAACAATAAATATGGTGTGCAATTCTTTCCGGAGGCTAAACCATTATTGACCAATGTTTCAAAGCTCAGATCGTTGAATGATCCTCTTAAAAAAATGTCTAAATCTTTGGGTGAAAAATCATATATTGCCTTGTCTGATGAACCGGATGTGGTGTTAAAAAAAATAAAAAGCATGGTCACCAACACCGACGGACTGATTACAATGACTGAAAAAGAAATTGAAGATGCGCTGACTAGACCCATTACAAAAAAGGGTGAGGAAGAACTGTGTGGTCAAGCAGGAATTTTAAATCTAATCACCCTGCTTCGTTTGTTTGGATCAGCAGAAGAAGCGGAACAAGTTATCGCCAATCAACCGCTCAAATATGGCGAGTTGAAGCCGCTGGTGGCCAAACGTGTCTCTGATTATTTTGCCGAGTTTCGTGAACGAAAAACTGAGCTAATGGCCAAACCGCATGAAGTTAAAGAAGTATTTGAGTCAGGCGCGGAACGAGCACGGGCACTGGCCGCGGAAACAATGAAAGAAGTTAGAGAAATTATTGGAATTACACTCAAAGATTGACCCTATTTATTGGGGGTCGGAGTTTAAACGGAAACCGCCTTGAGGGGCGGTTTTTGTTTTCAAGACTGTCGGAAATGTCGCTCAAACAGTAATTTGGATTATTAAAATATGATCTCGGCTGGTGTTGGCAGTAGATTTTTAGCTAAAATTAGCGGATTTATTGTGTGGCAACCTTGACAGATTGGTTAAAATATGTCATAATAACTGGTTCATTAATGTTCCATGAGAAAAACGGGTAGATTCGGCACCCAATGAGGTGCCGAGGAGGAAGAAAGATGAAGAAGATCAACTTGGCCGCCATCCTGTGTTGCTCTGTGTTCTCCGGCTGCGCCGGGGCGGTCTTCGCTCCGTCGCTCCGTGAGACCGTCCCACGGGACTGGTCGGCATCCGCCGACGTCGAGCCGCAACAGCGACTCGACACCGTGGTGATCGAATCCCGCGCCACCATCCACATGGTGGTGCAGGTCAATGGGCGGGACATCGTCCTGCCGGTTGGCTGGAGCGTCCTCGTCGACACCGACGAGGAACTGCTCCTCGGAACCGAAGACGGTCGCCTCATCGAGGTGACCGCGGTGGGGGAAAACGCCCACACCGAGCTTCTGCGGCTCACGGTCGACCGACCCGGTGCTCAAATTCACTGTGAAGAGCTCGACGCCTGTCGAGTGGACTTCACCGAGGTCGAGCATCAGCTGGACGTGGTCGACGGCGGCATGATTTTCCGGCCGGAACCCGTTCGGCACATCAGCGCTTGGACCGTGGGCGATGCCCTAATCCGAGTCGAGGTGCCGGCGGACTCCCATAACCGGGAGACCACGATCCTGCTAGCGACCGAGATCAGCCACGAGCTCGCTCGGTAGCGGCTCCTGCGCGCCTCCCTCCCCAACTTGCTTAACCCCCGTACGCTTCTTGCTGCGGGGGTTTTAGCTTTGGTGCCTGTCACCCTCGACACACAAAAGGGACAGGTAACTTTTGATTTGCCATCCATATTTTTGTAACTTCTCGATATATTTTTTGTCGACTCTTGGCAGAAACGGCTAAATTTGAGCTATGCATGATTTCGTGTTGGTTTTTTCAGCCTGAAATGTAGATACCAGCACACCAACGCCAGTCGCTGATGTTTCGACAGTCCGCGGTGTGAGCGAAGCAGTTCCT
>JAHJAU010000014.1 GCA_018813785.1 Patescibacteria group bacterium
CCCCTATAAAAATCGGGGAAATAATTTCTACCCAGACGATGCCATACGCTTTGACGAACTGCCGATC
Organism: Patescibacteria group bacterium; assembly: GCA_018813785.1. Taxonomy (GTDB): domain Bacteria; phylum Patescibacteriota; class Patescibacteriia; order SG8-24; family SG8-24; genus JAHJAU01. The sequence continues at coordinate 68 of JAHJAU010000014.1, forward strand.
TAAGCCTCTTTCCATCTATTGTAGGTATGTTATGGATCAAATGTAAGGTGCATTACTTCGGTTCGATCGTTGTTTCTCACCTGTGTGAGATTACACCATAACACACTTTCAAAAAGTTGTCAAGTCCTCCCTGGACAAAAAAACTATTTATTTAATTTTTTAGCTAAAAAAGGCTAAAAAACTGATGACAAACTGTTAAGTACCACATAGATAGGAAACGATAATATTTTCATAAAAAACGATTAGTTGCTGATCAGTAAAGACTGCCCGTCGATCCCTCTGGTAGCTGGAGGGTGAAGCAATCCAACATAATATGTCAGGGGGCTTATTGACAGATTTGTTAAATCGTGCTAATATAAGCAGTCAGTTGATATAAATAATAACTGAATAATAAAAGATCGCTCCGCCCGAGCGGCCGAACTGGAATCGGTATCTGTGGTGGGGCGAGCTACGAAGCTCGTTCAGAAAGACGTTCCCGCGTAAGGAAGGAAGGTGTGCTATGGGGAACGCATAATCTACGGCCGATGTATGAATAAGGCCGGCTTGGCGCAGGGCATTTCACCAGCTCCTCTCTCTCCAGACCTGAATTAAAAACAGGACTGGGTATGTTATTGCCTCGAGACGATGTTTTGTCTCTGGGCACACAAAGAGGAGGGAGAGCCGCCATGGGAGGATGCTGAGCGCCGCCGGGGTACCGCGCGATTGTCAATCGCGTATGGGCCCCATATTTTTTACTAAAAAAGTGTCAGATAGTTTTGCTAAAAACCGTCTGACACTTTTTAAAATAGAAAACTTCAACTAATCCTCTTTCTCTACTGACCTATAGGCGTAATCAAATAATATCTTTAAGGCCTTAGCTAGTGGCGGACTTTCGATTAATAGCGAGTGCATTTTGCCGGTAAACGTAACCATAGCGATGCTGTTACCATAAATACCGATGTTCGACTGGAATCCACCATCTTCGGCCGGCAATAATTTGCGCCGAACATTAATCCCCTTCGATCCAACTTTGCCAGAATAAATTCCTTTGATTTTTTTGTTTCGGCGCTGTAATGTATTGCGCAACTCTTTCAGATCAGCCGGTGTCAAAACACTATATAACGCATCCGCGTCAGTAATTTCATATGACTCTTTGGCGGCCGAATTCTGAATATCCTGAATGATAGTCTTAATACCCTCCTTACCTTCAAATACTTTGACGGTCGGCTTTTCGCCGCCAACCTGTAGCTCCAATTCCGGCATTAATCGCTCCAAGTCATGCACTTGGTCGTGCATTTCTGTATCTTTACGTTTAGCATAAGCTAACAGCTTAGGCGGTGGCTCGGCGGAATAAAAACGCTTCTTGCCGTGCAATACACTGGACATCAATCCCCGCTCGGTAAGCAGTTCGATGGCAGTATAAGTGGCTTGTCGCGATAACTTAGAAGCCTTAGCTAAATCAATAACCGTACTCGGACCACGTTCGAGTGCGGCCAGATAGGTGCTGACTTCACTGTCCAGCAAACCCAGCGACTTCAAGATTGGAACGACTTTATTCATAGTAGATACAAAATAATTCTCTAGTTTGGAGAATACCACGCACTAATTATTCTGAACATTTTTTGCCCACCGTAGTCACTACTTGTTGCAAAATATTTTTAGATGCACGACGCATCTTTGCCAATAAGTCTTCCTGCAAGCTCTGAAGATGATGATAATATTCATCCCAAAGAGCTTTAACCCCGGCATCATCATCCGTTTGATGATTGAGTAAATCGGCGCGCAGTTTTAAATCAAGAGCTCGTTTCTTTTCTTCGTAGTCAGCGGTAAAGCCTCCTAGCTCCGCATTTAGCTGTTCTTTAAACTTATTTTCCAATTGCTTGCGATTCTGAAGTGCCGCAATCAACAAATCATCAAAACGTCGCCAGAGTTGTTCAGTGATGCCGGATACAGATAATCGCTTTAACTCGGCCTTTTCGGTCGATGACAAAAAAGAACTGTCTACGATGGCGACAAATTCTTCTAGAGTAATTTTATTTACCTCGTCGTCGTTCATAATTCTCCACTCTCATCGACACCACTAATCTCACCACGCAATTGTTCAATGCGTCGATCCCTTTTTTGCTGACAATCGTCAATTATGGCTTGAGCAAGAAGAGCGCTTGGCGCCACTTCGGCCAAAGCACACGTAAAATTGCCCAACAAAATCGATCGCCCTTCTTTAATCATATTTTGACCAAAACTGGCTGGCTCACCATAGACAGTTTCGGCAATTGATCTATGAGTAGCTTCTATTCTGCTGTCCAACTGCCTTTGTAAATCCATGGGCAAGTTAGAATCAGGGATTAGGTCTCTTACCTCCCCTTGTGTCTCAGCAGATTGCTGTCGTTCTTTGGTCAAACGAGCCGCTTCTTCCCAGGCTTTTTCTCTTTCTAAATTTTCCATATCACATTTTAGTAGTTATCGGCGTGCCGAGATTGATCCAATTATAAATCCATTCGGCCGAATCACGACTGATGTTCACGCAACCATGACTCATGCGCTGACCAAAATTATTGTGCCATGGTGCATAGTGAATATAAACATGAGGATAAAAACGAACGTTCCAGCGCACTACACCCAAATCATAATTTTCTGGATGATCCTGACCATATGACCAAACATAGTGAACATATTCTGGTTTGGCCAAGGCTTCAAATTCTCCGAGGGGTGTTGGATAATTCCAACGGCCGGTTGAGACCAAAAAGGTCTTAACCTCACGACCATACTCATAAGCTCGCAAACGCTGTTCAGAAATATCAACGGTAACATATTGTGGTAGCCAGGATCGATTCTCCGCTGACTCACCCGCCGGCTCAATAGCCAAACCATTCAAACCTGGATTTGGAACACTAAAAACCGCCATTCGTATCCCACCATCAAACTCGTTACCAAATGGCGCAAACTCAGACTGCTGAGCAAAAGACAGGCCGTCAAAAACACGAATCAAACCGCCGCCATAAGCCGAACTGACCACGATTTCATCCCGCCCATCATAATTCAAATCCGCGCCCAATACTCGCACACCATAATTATTTTCTCCCAAAAAGGGCTGAAATTCCCCCCAATAATTACGGTCGTCAACGCTCCAAACCTGCACCCGTGGAGATGAGCCGGGGCCAGAACCAATAAGTAGTTCTTCTATTCCGTCTCCGTCCAGATCGGCCGTACTGACAAAAGCCCCGCCACGATTAATCGAATCAAAAGGAAAAAGACCGGTCGCGAAAAATTTTGGCTGACCAAATTGATCCAAAATTCGAACATGACCATTGGTGCCCGGACCAGCCGCGGTAATTATTTCTGCAACTCCATCCCCATCTAAATCACCGACAGCCAGATCGAATCCCTTGCGCATGCCGGAATCATAGGCCGAAAACTCCGATTGTGTTCCCTCGGCAAGAGCCGTGATTCGCACCACGGGCAACTCGCCTGGTTTGGCGGCTAAAACCTGTTCTAGGGACTTGTCTCCATCAATATCAGCCACCATCCCACGCTCTAAATTCACAGTTCCTACATCCAGCCAATTTCCATTGAGGTATTCAAAAAGGGCTGCTGTTGAGCCCTCGGTTGAGGCGTGAACCAAATTTGGCAACAGGAAAATACTAAAAAAAATCGCTACTCCAATGGTTGCACGCCTATTCATAAATGTATTTTTGTTTTATTTTCTTTAAGTAATTTTACCATTTTTTCTCTATTCTGCCTAACTTCTGCTTAACTCTGCATTGAACGACTGACTTAATTGAAATTTTTGTGATTCCAGCTGGGTCGGTTGAAATCGAGCTCAACTTCTGATAATGTAAGGCCGCCAACGGCCCGTAGCTCAGTGGTTAGAGCGCCGCCCTTATAAGACGGATGTCGGCGGTTCAAATCCGCCCGGGCCGACCAGCCTCCGGTATCGCAGTCTTTGATTACTGAGATAACGAAGGTTGGTTTTATTTTCGAACTAATTTAAATAGAGAAATATAATATAGGAGAATTGACGTTGCGGTGTTAGGATTGCAGCAATTAGGGTTACCTTTTCTCGTCAGGCGGTGTAAGGTGGAGGGTTTCAAACAAACCCACACCATATGTCGCAAAGACGAGCTGACTCACAACTAATCATGCTGAAGAAAATCATCATCGAGCAGAC
>JAHJAU010000015.1 GCA_018813785.1 Patescibacteria group bacterium
GGTAACATGAACAAACTCGCCGGCCACAAACTGTGAAACCTCTAATGTGTCGCCAACTTTTAATTCAGCCTCACCTTCAACTCGAAACTCATTGAAATTACGATGCAGTTGACCACTGGCCTTGAGATGGCCTCTTTGCGGCCGAGTTAATTTATTTTCTTTTACTGCCCCAAAACCCAACTGAACGGCGGCATAACCATCTTTGTCAGCTGTTCTGACCTGGGTAACTGTACAAGGATCAACTTGAAGCAGGGTAATCGGAACAACGACACCGTCATCTCGGAATCGCTGCGTCATGCCTATTTTCTTAGCAATGATGAATTTCATAATTGATTACGCTCATGGAGTGAACCCAGCGGAGCGTTCGCCTGGCGGGAAGTTCAAACTAAATCGTTAGAACTTCCACAGGTTATTTTAGAGCCAATCTCGCGATGTATTTCTGGTCAGTCGACCTAGCCAACCAAATTCATTTCGAGATCGGCCCTAATTTTCTTATTTACCGGGATTACTCCCAACTTTTTGCTCAGGTGACAAGTTTGGTTAACACCTCATCGTCTCAAGAGACTTTTATAACGAAAAGCCGGAGTTGCCAATCTGACAACATCCAGCCAGGTCCTTCTGATAGCCTTTAGCCGGACAGTCCAAACGTCCACTCTTTAATGGACGACTCGACTGTCCGGTTCAATACCCAATCATAAGATCAGGCTTGAGTTGTATCAGATTAACTTTGGCTTTTTTCCAGTAATTAATGAAGGCTTTATATCTCCGTGGCCTGCCGGGAGTTAACGGAGGTTTTCTGGCGAGTTTCCCGCTCAGATCTTTCTCCGCTTCTCCCAACAGACTTATTTTTTGTTGCTAATAGCAAGTTCAACCACTACATCTTTATTTCGACATCAACTCCAGCCGGCAGGTTGAGATTAGTCAAGGCCTCAACTGTCTTCGGTGTCGGATCATACAAATCAACCAAACGCTTGTGCACGCGCATCTCATACTGATCACGCGAATCTTTGTGCACGAAGGTTGAACGGTTAACCGTGTATTTTCTCTTTTCCGTCGGCAGGGGCACTGGACCTCTAATTACCGCACCAGTCCGTTCCGCCGTATCAATGATCGTGCGGGTGGATTGATCGATAATCTTATGGTCGTAGGCTCGAATCTTAATACGAATTCTTTGCCTCGCCTCCTCATCAGTCTTCTTTATTGTCTTCTTCTCTTCGTCCATTGCCGTGGAGCTTAATGGTAAAGACCTAGTGCTTCAGGTCCTGACTTACTTCAAAATCTTAGTTACCGCACCGGCGCCGACTGTGCGGCCACCTTCGCGAATAGCGAAACGCATTTGTTCTTCAAGTGCAATCGGAGAAATCAGTTTGATGGTGCAATTAACCGTATCACCCGGCATAACCATTTCAGTACCTTCCGGCAACTCGACCTCTCCAGTAACATCAGTAGTCCGGATGTAAAACTGTGGCTTGTAACCCTTGAAAAATGGCTTGTGACGACCACCCTCTTCTTTGGTCAGAGCGTAAACCTTGGCCTCGAATTCAGTGTGTGGAGTGATCGAACCCGGCTTGGCAAGAACCATGCCGCGCTCAACCTCATCCTTCTTAGTACCGCGGAGCAGAATGCCAGCATTGTCACCAGCACGACCCTCGTCCAACTGCTTGTTAAACATCTCGATGCCAGTAACCACAGTCTTACGAGTATCAGCTAAACCAACGATTTCTACCTCGTCATTAATCTTAAGCATGCCGCGCTCAATACGGCCGGTAACAACCGTACCGCGACCTTCAATGCTGAACACGTCCTCAATCGGCATTAGTAATGGCTTGTCGGTATCACGAACTGGATCAGGAATGTAAGCATCGAGCTTTTCCAGAAGTTCCACTACCGGCTTGGCGTCATCACCAGTTGGGTTCTCCAGTGCTTTCAGAGCGGAACCACGAACAATTGGTACTTCGTCGCCTGGAAATTCATACTTCTTCAATAGATCGCGAACTTCCTCTTCGACCAGATCGATCAGTTCTGGATCCTCAACTTGGTCAACTTTGTTCAGAAAAACTACGATATACGGCACACCTACCTGACGAGCTAAAAGAATATGCTCGCGGGTCTGTGGCATTGGACCATCGGCTGCGGACACAACCAAAATTGCACCGTCCATCTGGGCGGCGCCAGTAATCATGTTCTTGATGTAGTCAGCGTGACCTGGGCAATCAACGTGCGCATAGTGACGCTTATCGGTCTCATACTCACAATGAGCGGTCGCAATAGTAATACCACGAGCCTTGGACTCTGGTGCTTTATCAAGGTCATCGACGCTCTTGTCCTGCGCGACACCTCCCTTACCCTTTAAAACCTGTAAAATTGCAGCAGTGAGAGTGGTCTTTCCGTGGTCAACGTGACCAATTGTGCCCACGTTCACGTGCGGCTTGCTGCGATCGAATTTCTCCGCCATATGGCTTAGTCAGTTATTGTCCGTGGAACGAAACCCAATAGGGACGTTCCCGGTTTATTCTTTACTTATATATAGTAAGTGTAATTTGTGTGATCGAATCTGGGCTGCTCCAGTGAGCGGTTCAGCACCTGACCGAAAGCACAGCAGAGTATACACTAATTCTTTATTAATTGGCAAGCCCCGCCGTTTATGAACGGCGGGGCAAGCCCTGACGTTCGAAAACTTATTTTGGCCGGGCAGGCTCCTTCAGCAAATTATTTGGCTAAAGGAACACGCTTGAATCGATGACTCAACCCCTATTCCAATGGTTCCAGGTAAAACCTCTCTTCATCGTCCAGATTAGCTGGAACGGTTGACGACAATCTTCCTTGAGATGATCCTGGGTTCTGGCTAGTAGTTTGATTCACGGGATTATTGGGGGTTCGCTCTGGTGGACGGTCGTCCTCCTGCCAAAACCTCCCCGTTCCCGATTCTTGGCCTCCGATTTCGCGGTTTATCTTAGCTGGCTGTTCTTTAGATGTCAAGTTTTGCGGAGATGATTGAACGACTGGAGATGAAGCTGACAATTGACCTGCTCGCGACCCAAATCCGTTAGCTGTGTCTGGAACCTGGTGGGGTCTGAGGTGCGCTGGCTGATTCACCGGTTTAGCTGCTGACTCACTCCCCTGCCAGCCCACAACTTCCGGGGCGTATGGTTCTGGTCCGCTGGGTGCATCAACAGGCTGATCCAAGCCGATCAATCGCTCATACTCTGCTAAATCCATCACCACTACAGCTTGACCAGTTTCCGGGTCACCAAAAACGACACGATGACCTGTCTTTCTGACTAAATTGATTAATCGATTGATAAGTCCAGCATTCATACGAAACTATATTAAGCTTTTTGGTGGTCGTGTCAAGACCAAGGAGTGAGTTAAGAAATCAGGTTATATGGTTCAGAAAAAATGTGCAAGCAAAAAATACTGAAGTTTCAATCTGTTGATTTTTTAAAAATGAAAGCCGCCTCAAGGGAGGCGGCTGAAGAAGCGGGGTAGTTGTGAGGCGGGGGTGCAGTCTAGGAGAGATCCTCCTCCAACTGGCCGGCGATTTCGATCATCCGCTGTCGAATGACCTCCATCTGCGCCTCGGCTCGGTCGCGGGCGACGCGAGCCTTAAGGAACTCGTCCCGCAACTCCGCGATGCGGGACTTGATGTCCCTGGCCAGCCGCACCTCGCGGACGTTGCGGCGGCGGTTGCGAGGCGGGGGCGCCGCCGCGGGCGGTGAGGCGGGCTTGGTCACGCGACGGTTGCGCCGCGGGGAGAACAGACCGCCGATCTTCTCCCAGCCCCGAACGAACAAAGCCGTGGTCAACAGCCCCACGATCAGGACGATGTTGACCACGACACACACTGGCCAGCCCAGTGCGTGCATGAGCACGTACGCCGCGTCGAGCAACGTACTTTCGCGGCCAGCCACCTAGCCGATCAACGACCAGCTGGCGGAACTGGTGTAGCCGCAAGCTCCCTGAATAGGGAGCAGTAGGAAGGCGAGTTTCCCGCTTCGCTCCTCCCGGCAGAAGCGGAGAGAGAGAACGCCCAGCACGAGTCCGGGCAACGAGTAGATAACAAAAACCGAGATTAGGTTCAGCATCTTTCCTCCCGTGCGTCCACTTTGGACGCAACCACACTTTATATCACAAAAAAGCCCTCATGTCAAGCCTTTTGAGCTTAAATAAGTAGCCGCCAGAGTTTATTTCGCCCAGCCGCTTAAATTATTGATGGGCGGAGGCAAGCCACGTCACTCGCGAGCGACGTGGCAAACTCCGCAGTTACTTAGTCGAAAATTATTGACAGGCCAGCTTGATCTGCTAACTTGGCTTCGTTGTGTTCTTTACACTCAAATGCAGGAGGAGCCTGGTGCACAATCAAACAAACAACTTCACCAATCTAGTCGAAATGCTCGAACAAAGCGTCGCGCTTTACCCCGACAAACCACTGTTCGGTACACGAAAGTCCGACGACTGGCAGTGGCTGACCTACCGAGAATTCGGCGAGCAGGTCATCGACCTTAGCGAAAAATTGGCACGATCCGGTCTCCGGGCTGGAGACGCGCTGGCGATCATCCCGGGTAACCGAGTTGAGTGGGCTGTCGCAACACACGCCACCATGCGACTCGGGGCAACGTTCGTTCCGCTGTACGAACAACAGTCAATCGCTGATTGGCAACACATTCTGCAAGATTGTCAGGCAAAAATACTGCTGATCTCCACACCCGAAATTCTGGGCAAGATAATGTTGTTGATCAATGACCTGCCACAGCTCAAAGAAGTTGCGTTGATTGACAGCTACATGCGTAACCTCGGCGGAAAAAAGCCGCGCTCACTATCCAGTCAACCGGTCACCTACCCGGCGGCTGATGATCTGGCCTGTATCATCTACACCTCCGGCACCACCGGACAACCCAAAGGAGTCCGGTTGTCGCATGGTAATATCGTCTCCAACATTCAGGCCATGAGAAATATGTTTCCGTTGAATAACACTGACCGATCACTGGCCTTTCTACCCTGGGCGCACAGCTTTGGTCTGACGCTCGAGTTGCATACACTGACTTCGGTTGGTGCATCCATGGCTATTTGTGATGATTTGACGCGACTCGTTGAATACCTTGGCGAAGTACGACCGACAGCCTTGTACGCTGTACCAAGAATTTTCAACAAACTATACGCCAGTATCAATCAACAGATTGCTCAAAAACCCCGACTGATTCGCTGGCTGTTCCAGACTGCTTTGTGTGGAGCTAAACGATCGCGTCAGGGCGGACAAGCCACGGCACTGGAACGGGTGGCTCTTTGGTTGACTGATCGACTGATCTTTTCCAAGGTGCGACGTCGACTGGGCGGCCGACTGAAGTATGCAGCCACAGGCAGTGCGGCGCTGGCTAAAGAAATCGCCGAGTTCATCGATCTGTTGGGAATTGATATCTATGAAGGCTACGGTTTGTCAGAAACCAGTCCGATGGCCACTTGTAACTGGCCCGGCAATCATCGGTTGGGTAGTGTTGGTCGCCCCATTGAGGATGTCCGGATCGTGATCGAACCAACGGCTGACAGTTCCCGCGATGATGGTGAAATTATCATCTACGGACCGAATGTCATGCTGGGTTATCACAATCTACCGGAAGAAACGGCACGAGCCCTGACTCCCGATGGTGGTTTCCGCAGTGGTGACCTGGGCAAATTTGATAAAGACGGCTTCCTGTTTATCACTGGCCGCATCAAAGAACAGTACAAGTTGCAAAACGGCCGGTATGTGGTTCCAGCACCGCTCGAAGAGGTGCTCAAGCTGTCGCCGTTCATTGCGAACGTTATGATTTTCGGTGATGGTCAAGCCTACAATGTGGCCTTGGTCGTTCCAGATCAAACCATGTTGTCAGCCTGGCTCGAAGAACAACGAAAAAGTACTGGGTCTAGATCGGGTAATGAGGCTGATTGGTGTCAGGAAAAACTAACCGAAGAGATCGCTCGGTGTTCAGCTGACTTCCGGGGCTACGAACATGTTCGCCGCTTCAAAATTCTGACTGAAGACTTTACGCAGGAGAATGGCCTGCTGACCCCAACACTGAAACTCCGACGACAGCGAGTACTGGATCGCTATCAGGACACCATCGATCAACTCTATCGCTAAAATAATTCCGACCTCTTGGTCGGTTTTTTATTACTCCATAAAAGTGTCTGATGCTTTTTAAAAACGCGGCCTCATAAAACAAAAACCCGGATTGAGTGTCCGGGCTTTTCTCTTTTGTCGAAGTAGTGCGAACTAGCGCCAACCGCGCCGCTTGCGTTCCGCGATGCGCTGTAATCGAGCGAGATTGGCCAGATCATCTGAAGATAACCTGCCGAACGACTTGGTCGGCGACTGAACCGACAACCGAACCGTCACCTGAGACAACAACCGACAACCAACACTGAGGACGGTTACTATAATCTGTAGTGGGTGCAAAACCGTCGTGATTATTGATCGCATGGCTCCTCCCGGTTTATTTATCAGTCTTCTTGATGCGACTATCGATCATCGACAGCGGTAGCAATAACACCAACAAAAACAAATTTAAGACAATCTTGACCGGCCAGGTAACAGCGAGCCAAACTAGGTAGTCATTTTGAGCCCGAGAAATTTCTCCGGGCTGGAGAGGTAGTGTCGGCGCTTCACGGCGACGCTCCTTGAACCAATTGATCGGTCGACAAACTCCACCCCCGCCGAGCGAACCGCGCCAGCTGGCAACCGGAAAAAGCAAATACGAAAGTCTGGTAACACGACCTCTGTGCCAGCAGTTCCAAGACAGCGAACCGATCAGATACCCTATCGCGAGATAGAGCACAGCGATCGCCAAGCCGGCAAAGGTCGGAATCAATCCTGACATTTCTTCCTCACTTTCTAGCAAAGGACAAACCACTATGCCATAAAGTATCTCCCAAGTCAACCCAACCTCCTGGGTCGCGTCTTTATTTAATGTTTAGCTCTTGAAGTAAAAAACGTGCCCAAGGTAGGCACGATTAGTCGTCAAGCTGTTTAATCACGGCCATTGGTCAGTTGCGGCGGAATCTCCGGCGGATTAAGACCGTCTTCTTCGGCTTCGCAAGTAGCAGAGAACTGAATTTTCTGATCTTCGATTTCCTGCATTACACTAGCGCGTATTTCGAGCAGTGATTGAATTTTCTGATCGATGACGCGCACCTTTTGATACAAGGCCAGCAGGTCATCATTGGCTATCGGAAACAACCTCGAGCCTCGAATCCAACCAAGACTGATCTTGGGTATAACCTGCCGGATCCAGCCCGGCACACTAAAAAGTAAAATGCCGGGGGTATTCCACAACATTTTTACGGGCCACAGCGCAGTAACCACGAAGGAATAGACGTCTAAATCTATTCCTGCCCCCCCTCTCAACAACTCAACGTCAACGAAGCCATCATTAGTTCCTACTTTTTCGTTATGCGCGCTGAGAGGAAAAAATAGTTTGGCGGCCAATGACTGATTATCCCTGGATCTCCAGACTTTAATTGACTTGTGGCCAATAAAGTAACCGATGTACAGATAAGCTGGTATAGCCAAAACGAACAGTAAAGTCCCCATGCTGACCTCCTAGATGGAACTAAACAGGTGATGACAGTAGCTCCTTATTGCACCGTTGTCAATCGTTAAAAATTAATTCTTCTCTAAATCAAAACCGGGATCCTTAGGATCCCGATTTTCCAATTCTATCCTAGGTTGTGCCAAGCAAAAGTAACGACCAGCTTATTTCTTACCTTCTTTGATTTCTTCCGCCACAGAAGTTGGCACCTCTTCGTAGTGCGAGAACTCCATGGTGTACGAAGCGCGTCCCTGAGTCATTGATCGCAGCGAAGTGGCATAACCGAACATTTCGGAAAGTGGCACACTGGCATCAATCACCTTAGAATTAATCCGATCACGCATCTCTTTTATCTGACCGCGCTTGGATGATAAGTCACCGATAACATCACCCATAAAATCTTCTGGCGTGATGACTTCGACTTTCATAATCGGCTCGAGCAGAATTGGTTTGGCCCGGCGACAGGCATCCTGAAACGCCATTGAACCAGCCACCTTGAACGCCACCTCACTCGAGTCAACTTCATGGTAAGTACCGTCGTACAGCGTAACTTCAATGTCCACGAGCGGATAACCGGCCACAATACCGCGATCCATTGCCTCTCGACAACCTTTCTCAATCGCTGGGATGTATTCACGCGGGATAACACCACCCTTGATTTTGTCGACGAACGAGAAACCAACTCCCTTCTCTGCTGGTTTGACACGCAGATAACAATGACCGTACTGACCGCGACCACCGGACTGCTTGATGTATTTGCCTTCGGCCTCAGCTTCAGACTTAATGGTCTCACGATAAGCTACTTGCGGCTTACCAACATTGCACTCGACTTTGAACTCGCGCCGCATGCGATCAACAATAATATCAAGATGTAATTCGCCCATGCCGGAAATGATAATCTGCATGGTTTCTTCGTCCGTGCGCACTCTGAAAGTTGGATCTTCTTCAGCCAGTTTAAGCAAAGCAGTAGACATCTTCTCCTGGTCGACTTTAGTTTTCGGTTCGACTGCCAGCGAGATCACCGGCTCAGGGAAAGTCATCTTTTCGAGCACGATCGGATGCTTTTCGTCACACAATGTATCACCGGTGAAAGTCCGCTTGAAACCAACCGCTGCGGCAATATCACCGGCTGAAATCTCATCAACATCTTCGCGAGAATTGGCGTGCAGGCGCACAATGCGACTGACCCGCTCTCGATCGCCGGTCGTAGTGTTAAGCACATAACTACCGGATTTGATCACACCAGAATATACACGAAAAAAACACAGCTTGCCGACAAAAGGATCAGACGCCACCTTGAAAGCCAGAGCGGCTAAGGGTTCACTGTCATCTGTCCGGCGAACCAGCTCCTTGGTCGAATCATCCGGATCCGTGCCTTTTACCGGCGGAACATCAAGCGGCGATGGCATGTAATCATTAACTGCATCCAATAATTTCTGGATGCCTTTATTCTTGAGAGCCGTACCACACAAAACCGGCACGATATCCAGATTAATAACCGCTTTACGTAAAACTCGTTTGAGATCAACCAGCGGAATTTCCTCACCAGCCAAATACTTATTTGTCAGTTCCTCATCATTCTCAACAATGGCTTCAATTAACTTGTGATGCCACTCTTCAGCCACGGCTTTCAAATCAGCTGGAATATCAGTCTCCTCGATATCCTTGCCTAGATCATCCTTATAGATGAAAGCACGCATCAACAACAAATCGACGATACCGCTAAAATTAGACTCAGTACCAATCGGCAGTTGAAGTGGATGAGCATTGGGCGTGAGGCGCTCGTGAATGGTCTTCAGGTCGTAGAAGAAATCGGCGCCGGTGCGATCCAATTTATTTATGAAACACATACGCGGCACCTTGAAATCGTCGGCGTAATGCCAGTTGGTCTCGGATTGAGGTTCCACGCCGGCCACGCCATCAAAGATCACCACTGCACCGTCCAACACCCGTAACGACCGCTTAACTTCAACCGTAAAGTCGATGTGTCCAGGCGTGTCAATGATATTGACCTGATGATCTTTCCAAAACGCAGTAGTGGCGGCGGCGGTAATCGTAATACCCCGCTCGCGCTCCTGCTCCATCCAGTCCATCTCTGCTGCGCCCTCATGTACCTCACCGATCTTATGCTTCTTGCCGGTGTAAAAAAGAATACGCTCGGACACCGTGGTTTTGCCGGCGTCAATGTGCGCAATAATACCGATATTGCGAACTTTTTCTAATGGATATTGTCTAGACATAAACAATCAAACTATCTGACTAACGGGCAAAATGCGCGAAAGCACGGTTGGCCTCAGCCATGCGATGAACATCCATCCGCTTCTTCACGGCATCACCTTCACCCTCCGCTGCAGCCATCAATTCAGCGGCTAACTTTTCAGCCATGGGACGACCCTTGCGACTACGAGCCACACCAATAATCCATCGAAAGGCTAGCGCGTAACGACGATCACCACGCACCTGAATTGGCACCTGATAGTTGGCGCCGCCGACGCGTTTCGATTTCACCTCCACGCTCGGCATAATATTTTTCAATGCCGTCTCAAAAACTTCGAGCGGATCTTTACTGGTTTTTTCTTTGATGATTTCAAACGCGCTGTACATTACCCGCTGAGACGTATTCTTCTTACCATCATACATAAGGTAGTTCACAAAGCGTGCGACGACCTCACTGTTGTACTTTGGATCCGGAGTAATAATGCGTTTTGTTGCTCTTTTACCTCTCATATCTTTGCTATAAGCTCAACCAAATTAAGACTGTTTCTTCGGCTTCTTAGTGCCGTACAGAGAACGGGATCGGTTTCGTCCCTGAACACCCTGGGCGTCATACACGCCGCGAACGATATGATAACGCACACCAGGTAAGTCTTTGACCCGACCGCCACGCAACATCACAATGGAGTGCTCCTGTAGGTTGTGGCCCACGCCTGGAATATAGGCAGTGACCTCCGTGCCGTTCGACAGACGAACACGAGCGATTTTCCGCAAAGCCGAGTTAGGCTTCTTTGGAGTCATGGTAGTAACTTTCACACAAACTCCGCGCTTAAAAGGCGATCCCTTGGGGAGCTCAGTCTTTAAGCGATGCAGGGTGTCAGCCGTAAACTGCAAAGCTGGAGTCTTAGACTTCACCTTAGCGGTTCGACGACCATTTCTGACTAATTGATTTATTGTTGGCATAAATAAAAATCCCTCAGACTGTTCGGCGCGATCTTCCCCGAAAACAGGCCGATTGCCTGCTCAGGTACTGCACCGTCAGCTGCCGCCCAAGGCGGACTAAATAATTTTATAAGTCGTGCCGATAAATTAGCATGGTAAGGGTAAAAGTGTCAATGATAATGACTTACAATCCACCAAGACTAAACACTAAATTGATCGCAGTGCCAAAAATAGTACCGAGAATAGATACAGGCAGAGCAAAGTCAACCAAAATCAAAATCATTAATATCATGGGGCCGCGTGTTTCCATAGTAATAAGAAAATTGCGATATTTTGGCGCATCCAGGATAGCATGCATCAATTTAGAGCCATCAAGCGGCGGTACGGGAATAAAATTAAAAATACCCAAGACCACATTGATCATCACCAGCATGGTCAAAAACATCACTAACAGGTTGTCGCCAGATAAACCCAGGGCGGTCACGGACAAGCGCAGTAACCCAAGAAAAACCAAAGCCATAACAAAATTGGAAAGCGGTCCAGCCAAGGCGACATAAACCGATCCCCAACGACCACCCTTTCGCAGATTATATGGATTGAACGGCACAGGCTTGGCCCAACCAATCAGTGGAAATCCAGACATGGCACCTAATAGTGGCACTAAAACTGTGCCGATGGGATCAATATGAGCGATTGGGTTGAGAGTTAAGCGCCCCATACGCTGAGCCGTGGTATCACCCTGCAAAAAAGCCAACAAAGCATGACTAAACTCATGCACGGTCAAGGACACATAAAGCGCTAGAAGCGAAATTATAATGAAAGTAAAATTCACAAGGCAGTAATTATTTGAACAGTATAAATATTATTGCATCTTGTACTGCTAGTGTCGAGAAATAAAGGTCGCCTTAAAACTCTTGCTTAAAGACTCTCACTTGTCAGCACATCACTTGTCAGCACGGCAATCACATGTTAATATGCCGCCGTTAACCTGAAATACCGAAACTATATGGCCCGTAGATGCGAAGCCTGTGGCCGCGGCTCCAACCGCGCCAACAATCGTAGTCACTCCAACGTCGCTACTAAACGTGAACAGCACGTGAATCTTCAAACTAAGCGAATTGATGGAGTAAAGGCTAAAGTCTGTGCCCGCTGTCTGAAAACTTTGACTAAATAGTCAAAAAGCACACTTGGCCTGCACAGGCAATAAAAACACAAGCCGGAAAACCGCCTATTGGCGGTTTTTGGATTGTCGGTAAAAACCATCTAAAAACGATCTGGCGCTTTTTTAAGAACGTAAAAACGCCAGACTGACTGGCGTTCTTGCGTGGTCGGGCTGGAGAGAATCGAACTCTCGACCCACGCACCCCATGCGCGTGTATTACCATTATACTACAGCCCGATCGTCTATTTACTTGGCTGATTAAACACTTTTAGAACAAATTAATCAAGGTTGATTGCGATGCGTACAGATGAAATGATTTCAAGCTCACACAATTCCACGAATTCAATATAAAAGAAGAACCCCACAACAGCAGGCAAGTTTTGGCTAATAACCAGTCGGGCCGCGCGCCGCCCAAAGGACGAACGCTTGCCGCCTCGGCAGCCTTGGACACAGAACTGACGTTCCGCATATCGGCCACCGAATCAGCTCGACCGCCGGAGTCCGCTCCCCGACCCAACAGGACCGAAGAATAAAGACCCCTTAACCAAACTTTTGACCCAAAACTTTTCTGCTTCGTGGAGTTCATTTTTAGTTTATCATCTACTCGAGATTGAACTCAATAAATAGTCAATAACCGGAGGTCTAATGTCCAAAAATCAGCCAAAAAAGAAAGCCCTGCAAATTGGGGGGCTAAAAAAGTATTTTATCTATCTGATCGGCAAAACCGCACTGTATTAGAAGGTGGCCCAAACTACGTTATTGATACAAACTTCGCATCGCTCAGCAATCAGCTGTCGGACGACTGCTCGATCCGCTGGACTGATTACTTCATGCACTTCGACCATGGCTAGATCAACTGCTGTGACCATATCAACAAAGCTCAGGCCGTAGATATACACGGTTGGTTCACCTTCGAAGACGAAACGAACCACATAACCGTCCACGATCTCGAGTGGACCACGGTAGCAGCCAGCTTGGCAAAATCCGGCATCCAACTTCATCTGTTTCACCGACATTCTCTATTGCCTCCATCAAAATAGGATGCAGCGAAAGTTTCCACAAAAAATCCCGGCCTGGTTAGACCGGGACTTTCGCCTACGCTGTTTGTTTAGCTAATTCACAGCAGGAAAAAGTCCCAGACTAATAATGGTCAGGATAATCAAGCTAATAATCACAACGAGACCGGCCAGCCTTTCCGGTGTGGTATTTATCGCTCTGAATTGTATTTTGGTTTGAGTCATGTTGAGTAATAACTTGGATTTATTTAAACGATATAATTTTTTCTAAATCGATGTCAATAAGTTTCCTTGGGCTTGTATCAGGTTGATCAAAAAAGAAAAACCTCGCATGGGCGAGGTTAAAGAATTGCTGGTGAGTCTCTTCTTTACCAAATACATCGATTGTCGAGATTTACACCCAAATTAGTTCGACGTTCGGCTGGAGACAAAGTCTTTTTAATGAGTGCTGCGACTTCTTTCGCCAACTCTGGTTGTTCGATAATGAGCTGTGTCATCTCATGACTGAGACCGGCCCCGATAAGCGCGACACCCAATTGTTCAGCTTCAGACACGCTGGAATCAGAATGATCATCAATCTTGGACATCTCTCCCTCCTCAGTTTAATCATCCACTCATCATCGCCGCCGAATATCTATTCGGGACGATAAACAGACAATAAAAAATCCCGGCGTTTTGGCCGGGACCTTCTCAAGCCACCATCAACAATCAGGTGGCCAGAAAAGGTCCCGGTCTAAACACAAAAAAGAAAAAGAAAAACCGACCCAAGATGCTGGTCAGATAGACTGGTTGAATTGTAGATTGATTTATCTTTTCCATATGCTTTCAGCATAGAACCGAAGTTGAATTGATGTCAAATATTTTCTGTTAAGAACGTTGGGGTCTAAAATTTTAGCAAACTTTGGATGGGATACGATGTGCCGAGCTGAATTGAGTGAAGACACGAAATGTGCTTTTTTGTAAAAAACCGATCTGAATCAGATCGGTTGAGAACGCAATTTTATTCCCAAGGACAGCCGCTATACTCGGCCAATTGAATGTAGTGCTGTAGACCAACAACCAGATTTCCGTCACCGAAAATCCAAGTGGGAAAGCCCACTAGATCGAGATCAGCACATTCTGCCGTTAATGTATCTGTCTCAGCATCCCAACAGTCCACGTAAGTTAGGAGTACTGCGTACTCATGAAACAAGCGTCGCTGGATACCGCAGTACGTGCACCACGGTGTTCCGTAAAGAACTGCACCTGATTCGGTTAGACAGCAGGCCAATACGTTGATCGGATCAGACAGCTTGCCCAGGTCTTCACAACTTACCGCTCCCTGATCTTCATCGATGTCGGCGTCATCTTCGGTCTCGACGTCAGCATCCTGATCGCCATCTTCGACTTCGTCGGCATCGATCACACTCACTACGTCGAGATCGACATCCATTAGCGTGTCAGCATCTGTTGATGTATCCGCATCCGGAACATCGGTCTCCGCCTCGATATCAGCGTCGCTGATATCATCCGGCTCTGATTGACAACCGCCAGATACTGACAGTAGGACAATCAGCGGGACGAAAATCGTCGATCCATACATCCACCCTGAATTACGCATGTCACAACCACCTTTCAATGACATCCTCCCCGGGCTAAAGCCCGGGGGTTCCTTCCAGTTCGCAAGCTTCGCTTGCGCAAAAGCCTCCGCTTCGCTCCGGGTCACACTCATCCCCGCACTCGGCGGCTAACCACGCCGCCTTCGTGCGGGGTTTCCTGTGAGACAGAAGCCAGGCTTGCGCCTGGCGACAAAATACTATTTCAATCAGGCTCAACAACTTTACTGTTGCCAGGTCAGTCTCTGGCTGTCAAGAACATCTGGCTGTCAAGAAATTGGCTCAGCTTGAATTTCGGTTGATCCCCAAGGACAATCAGTGCGCTTGGCAATATCCTCAAGTGACATCTCGCCGCTATAACGTGAACCATCACCAAAAATCCAAGTGGGGAAACTATCAATCTCAGCCTGTTTGCAGGCCTCGGACATAAGATTGCGCTGGCCGTTCTCGGTACATTCAACATAAGCGATGTATTGAATAGCTTCACCAAACAATTCTTTCTGTCTCTGGCAATGCGGACACCAAAAAGTTCCATATAATTTTGCTCCGCTGTCCGTA
Organism: Patescibacteria group bacterium; assembly: GCA_018813785.1. GTDB lineage: Bacteria > Patescibacteriota > Patescibacteriia > SG8-24 > SG8-24 > JAHJAU01. The sequence continues at coordinate 15,053 of JAHJAU010000015.1, forward strand.
ATACACTGAGCTAACTCAGCTGAAGCCGTTTGTGGTGGCTCAACGGATTGCCTGACAATCAGGCGATATGTTCCATAAGCAGTAACGAGCAAAATCAATATGGCCAAAATGTATGTCCGAAACATGATCGTTTGTTGATGTGATTTTCTTTTACTGTATCTCATAAAATTTATAGTACCTCTTCATGATACGAAAAAAGGCACCGGATTGGCAATCGCCCTGAAGCCGGTGCCCACAAATTCTTTCTCTGCTGTGAAGGGGCGATGTGTGTAACTTTTCTTTTACGCTCACGACAAGCACTGTGACGTTAACACCGAGAACGCCGCGCGGCAAGCAAATTATGTGGATAATACCAATCAACAATTGAGCACAATTAATCAATTTAAATTAGGGGAATATACAATAACTGCCACCAATTAACCGTCCTTTTCATCTAACATCAGCGCAATTTCTGGCATATTTGGTGAATATACAATATCTGCCACCAAAACAATGCCAAAATTACTAC
>JAHJAU010000016.1 GCA_018813785.1 Patescibacteria group bacterium
AAATTTTCTAATCTATTATCTTCAGGTGTACAGCATCTTGATGTATTTTCTGACCATGCGAGTAGCACTAAATTGATTTATCGCCATATCCCGTGAATTACGCATGTGCCTCTCCCACTCTTCAGGGACACCCTCTTTAGATCGATTATAATATAACGGCAAAATATCATATTCAAGTTTGTCCAATATGTCTTCAGATATTTTAATATCATCTATTAACCAACCAACACCAAACATTTCTGCCTCATACACCCAACCATCCTGAGTAGAAAACGGCAGACAGCCATTGAGCGCAGCTTTCATGCCGCTGGTACCACAAGCCTCGAAACCGACTACCGGCGTATTAAGCCAAATATCACAACCCGAAACCAGTAGTTTAGCTTCTTCGATACTAAAGTCAGGCAAATAAACTACCAAACCGGCCAGTGGCCCATCAATCAACTGTTGTAATTCTTTCAGAAGTGCTTGACCTACTTCGTCACTGGCGTGAGGCAGTCCGGCGTAAACTAAACGAATAGGCCGCTTTTTATTCTTGGCCAAAGCAACAAATCTTTTTATATCTTTTAGAATGGCTAACGGGCGTTTGTATTCAACAAATCGTCGGGCCCAACCAATCAAAAAATCATCCTGGTTCCATTTTTGTCCGGTTTTTTCTTCAATGAGTTTAAGCAGGATTTTTTTTCTCTGCTGATGCAAAAACCATAATTTATCTTTTTTTGTATGTGCAGTTGAAAGCATGTCCCAAGTTGGAATATGCACGCCGTTCGTTACAGCCACCATTGGATGATCCGCCCAAATTTCACGAGCTTTCTCGGCATGAAGCCTGCTAACCGCGTTAACCACCCCGGACATACGTAAAGCCAACATGGTCATCGAAAACGTACTAGACTCCTGCACTAAGCCGATCTTGACTAACTCCTGAACTGGCACCTGTAATTCACGAGCATAACCATCCAAAAGTAACGCTACCAGATCATTGCTATAAAGCTCATTACCGGCAGCGACCAAAGTATGATTAGTCATCACTACACGGCGACGCACAAACTGTTTAGCTTCAGCAAAACTTATTTCACGTTCTTGCATCTGATGACGAATGAGTTCAAACGCTAAAATAGCTGAGTGACCCTCATTCATATGATAGATCGAGGGATGATAACCAAGGGCTTCAATTAAACGCAGTCCACCGATACCCAACACCATTTCTTGTTTTAGACGCATCTCTTTGTCGCCAACATAAAGCCAGTCAGTGATATGCCGGTCGGCTGGTTTATTTTGTTCCAAATCCGTATCTAATAAAAATACTGCTACGTTTCCTTCGAGCCATTTCCAGGCTTGAACGGTTACTAACTGATCTTTAATCGGTACTTGAACTAAAATTCGATCGCCTGATTGATTTACCACTGGCTCCAAATTAACTTTTTCCGGTCGAATATTTTTACATTCATCTTGCTGGCGATATAGATGCTCTGGCGAGCTACAACTGTAACCAAAATGATAATACAAACCGACTGCAATCAGTGGTACATCTTGATCACCGGCCTCGCGAATAACATCACCAGCCAAGACACCCAGTCCACCAGCATAAGTTAATAAGGGATCACTCAGACCGAATTCAGCGCAAAAATAAGCGATTGGTCGCTCTTTAAATCTCTGCTGGGTTAACGATGCTCTAAACTCTTCAAACCAAGCCTGCTGTTCCTCTTGTGGGGTCATGATGGTCACTGGTTATTTTCGCTAAGTCCGCTATGATTCTACTATATCTAATCAATTAGGAGTATGAGAATTTTTGTTTTTGGTAATTCTGATTTCGAGCCGGATAGTTTACCATTGTCGATTTTGCCCGAGCTCAGACAAAAACTTCCCCTGGTTGAATTTTATTGTATTGACCCCAACGAAGATTGGCCGGAAATCAGTGAAGTAACAATCATTGATACGATTATCAATTCCTTTGAACCGCTGGAGTTTTATTCATTGGATGCTTTTCTTGATGCACCGCGTTTGTCAATGCATGATTTTGACGCCCTGACTAATCTGCGCTTGATGCAAAAAATCGGTCGACTAAAAAAAATACATATTTTGGGTTTGCCACCTAATATTGATAAAAAACAAGCCGTGGATTGGATTGTTGAGCGAGTAAATTCAACAATCGATGGACAAGAAAACCATTGATGCGCTCATCGGGGCATCAAAATACATCAACCAAAATTCGTGAGAAAAGTTAAACCTTATCCCAATTTACTTTCAAAAAATGAGTCGCACAGCTCATGCAGGGATCATAAGCCCGAATGAGCTTTTCTATTTCATGTTCAATTTTTTCTTGCTCCGCCCCTTCCGATAAAAGACGATTAACTAAAACGATTATGTCTTTTTCAATATTAACCTGATTCTGCCCGGTCGGTACGATGACTTCCCCGTGTTTGACTATACCATCTTGACCAACGTGGATCTTATGGTAGAGAGTACCGCGAGGTGCCTCAACTACGCCGATACCTTCCCCCTCCTTCATCTCCGGTTTAACTGGTGGTTCGGGGATTATTTTTTTTGTCTGAAGTAATTCAACAGCGTGATCCAGACTATGTAAAATCTCGATCGCTTGAGCTAAATTATTATGAAATATATCGGTTGAAGGAAATATATCGAGTGTGGCACCCAGTGATTTTTTGGTTTCGTTATGCAACGTGTCTTTGGCGACATTCAATCTGGCCAAAGCACCAACCATGTAAGTTTCCCCGTCGTCCTGAGTATAAGCTGAGGCTGTCGAGTATGGCAGAACAACATGCTCCAATAATTCACGGAAACGCTTTTCATTGTACCGTTCACCCTGACTAGTCACGATATCACCATCAATGAACCAGTAATTTCCGGCTGGCACCAACGCCATGTAGTTTGTCTGCCGATCAAGATGAAACGGTGCGCGACTAAATGTTTCAATACAACGCAGGGCGGCTGGTCGTACCTCGTTCAATTTTTTGATCGCCTCATCAACTTCAACCTGCCCGGGAAAATGTGTAAAACCACCAATAGCTGGATAGGTAGCATGAACAGATCGACCAGCAATAATTTGAGCTAGATAATTGCCGGCAGCCTTGATAGCGAAAGCGTCATGCAGATGCTGGTGCTCTTCTTCGTTATTTTCATCAAACGCTAAAAAATTATCTTTACCGTAAATATCCGGCAAGGCAAACAAGTATAGATGCAATGCATGATCTCGAATATTTAAGCCATACATCGTCAAGTGACGCAATAACATGGTCTGTTCGCTTGGTTTTAAACCAATTGCCGCTTCACAGGCTTCGATGGCGCAGATCTGATGGGCATTCGAACAAGTTCCACAAATCCGCGATAACAGAGCCGGGATAGCCACCAAAGGTTTGCCTTCAATCGCTTGCGTATAGAATCTTTTAGCCTCCTGAATTTGATAATGAACGTGTTCTACTTTACCGTCACGGATACGTAAATCTAAACTGGCATGACCCTCAACTTTGGTAATTGACTCTAGAGAAATATCGGCATTATGCATATCGCCTAATGATTAACCTTTTTCCGCCTGACGCTGAGTTTGAATCTGTGTTACGGCCCAATCGACCACCTCAAGAAATTTTTTCGGATTCATTGGACAGCCTGGAATTTCGGCATCTACCTTAACAACCTCTGACACTTTCAAAACCTTATCCAGATGACCAAAACGCTCAACAATGAATTCAATCTCCTCTTTAGTTTCATCTGGAAAAAAATTACGCTGAGCCGATGGCATACCGGTTACCGCACAAGCTCCAACTGCTACCAGTAACCGTGACAACTCTCGAATCTTTATCAATTTCTCTTCTTGTTCACCTCGACCGATAGCACCTTCAACAAAGGCAATATCCATCGGCTCCATTTCATTTTTCGCTTGCAAAACACGAGCATGCACAAATTCGAACATCTCTCGCCAAGCCTGCCAATGATCATTCATGATCTCCGTCATAACAATAGTACTGTCCTCACTACAAGAAAAACTAAACCAACCTATGCGAATTTTTTCTTTGCTGTCTGCGGTCATACTCTATTTAATTAATCTATTCAGAAAATAAAGATGAAAGATCGATCGTTGAATCCGCTAATTGATTTCTAAAATTTAATATATCTACTCCAGCTTCTATCAAACGCGTAATTGGCGCCATATCTTGAGTAGTATTCATCATAAAACCACCAATTATCCGTTGCCCACCCCGAATAACAATCCCGGTATAGTGATTGGTCAGTGGATCACCACGACTGATAATCTCGCAATCCTTATCGCGCCAAACTTGTCCAACGAATCCAATATTCAAACCAAAACCATGGGCAATATATGAAGACAAACGACGATAGACTTCGCTGCGACCAAGCATATTGAGTGCGGCTATCTGACCTTGCAACTGGGCGTTAATCCATAATCCGCACATATTAAAAGAATCCAAAATCACATCTTTGAATTCCGCCACGTCACCGGCCGTCCAAATATCAGCCAGATTAGTCTCTAATCGTTCTGTGGCCACAATTCCGCGCCGAATCTCCAAACCGGCTAATTTTAACCATTCACCTGTTAATTGTGTACCTACTCCTAAAATGACTATCTGACTTTCCACTTGCTCACCATTTTTTAATACAACACCAGTGACCGAATCATCACCCAATACTTCACTGACTTCTGATTCCAGATGAACCTTGATGCCAGTTTCAGCCAGGCGGCGTTCAATAATCCGTCCGGCCGGTTCATCTAAAAGCGGTTCCCAAAAATATTTTTCTCGGATAACTGCTTCAACTTCAAGTCCAGCCAAATGTAGCATGTCAAGCATTTCAAAACTGATAAAACCTGATCCGACAACAATCGCCCGCCTAGCTCGTTTAACATTGGTAATAATTTCTCGAGCGTCTTCAACTGTCTTTACATAATTACAACCTCTTTTATCCAATCCAGGAATTGAAACACGACGCACTGGACAGCCGATAGCTAAAAGCAATTTTTCATATTCAATTTGTGTTCCATTAGCCAAAGTCACTAAATGATTAGTGGCGTCAAGCATGGTTGCTTCTTGGCCTGATAGATAATCAATACCTTGCTGGGTATACCACTCGGGTTTCCTCATCCAGATAGTATCGAACGGAACTTTTTCGAGAAAAAAATTCGGCTTAGAGAGCAAGATACGAGAATACAAAGGATGTGGCTCGGCTGAAATAATCGCCACACTTGCTTCGGGCTGTTCCTTACGTAGAGTCTCGGCGGCTGTCGTTCCGGCGATGCCTCCGCCAATAATTAAATACTTGTACTTTTTCATTGGTTAGGCTGGAAAAATTTGGTTACCTTCTTCGTCATAAAGATAAATAGCGCGCACCGGACAAGATTGAGCTGCGGCCAGTAATGTCTCGTCGGTGATTGTCTCGTCCTGCAAATCAATTTTACTGACTCGGTCTGAAGTTTTCTCTCCGCTCTTCAATTTAATTACAGCCTTCTGTTCATCATCGAGCTCAAACACATTGCTGGCAGTAGCCACACAAGGAGCAGCACCGATACAGGTGTCACGATCTACTTTAAGACTGGTAATTTTTTTATCAGACATAAATTTTTGATTATTTGATTAGTTTAATCATTCTTCTTAGCAGCGTTTTTTAATAAAAGTTCCGCTCGCTTATTTTGAATTTCAATGGCTGCATCCGGACATATCTGTTCACACAACTCGCAGCCAATACACTTTTCTAGATCTATCTTAATAGCCGGTTCTCCCAACATCCCCAATTCGTTTTCTTCCCACGAGATAGCATCGACTGGGCATTTTTCAATACATTGACCGCAACTTTTACATAAACCTAAAAAACGAGTCACTTTAATATTATCCGACTCAGTTATCACTGGTCGAAAACGAGTGAGATCCCGACAACTTTCTTTCTTTTGATTCATGTCCTTAAATATTTATCAATAAATCAATGATTTTTCGTCGCTGTTTAATAATCCACAATTAGCGCAAATCGCCTAGATTATACCATTCAAAAAAATAAAAGACCCGAAGCTGGTCGCTTGGGTCAAATTAGATTATTGGGTTAATTTTAACCAATTTAGTTTTGGTCGTAGTCGTTCACTACCGGCCGCGCACAATGGACAGGACTTTTGTTCCCAGGTGTGCAAGTCATAGCTGGCCAGTGAAATGATTGGGGTTTTCTCAAAAAGAGCTGAACCAAATCGATTAACCACGGTCAAAACCGCCGGCACAAACGTCACTGGCCGGTGATTGTTCCTTGAGACAGCACTACAAACCGCTTGAAGAGTAGCCGCGGTTGTAATGATCTCTTCACACAATAACACTGTCTCACCTGGCTGAATCTGAAATCGTCGCCAGAATTGAAGAGGAGATCCTTCGATTGCTTGAGCTTTTTCAGTGAAATCATGCTGAGCATTCAGTGTTATGGCCACGGAATGAGATATCGCCGCTCCAGCATGATCAGAACCAATAACCCAATCTATGGAGCGATGTCCACCAGCTAGTCTTAGCTGAAGAACTAATTCCCGGCCAAACAACATACAAACATGGGAATATCTGAGCAGGCGTAAAACATCAACGAATCCGTCGCTGCATTTACCGCTGGTTAATTCAGCGTGAGGTTGTTTTGGATCGCCAGAATGTTGCCAAAACGCGTCAGCTAAACGTAAAAAGTGTGTTACCACTTCTTGGGTTACTGCCCCGGTTTCAACATCGCGCCAATCTAATCGTTTTAGACCGAACTCGGTCAGTCTCAACAAGTGTTGAGTATCCAGTTTCGAATAAGTACTATCCAAATTCATGGCTATTTGACCTCCATATCAATTTAGTGAGTACACCAAAATAAATTTTTGACAGAACCACAGCCATCATACAGCTAAACTAAAAAAAATCTAATTTCTGGAATAATAAAACCCGCACACGGCGGGTTAATCAGAACAGCTTTAAAGCTAATGAATCGACCAGCTGTGCACTGTTCCAATGAGTTTTTTAATTCGCCAGGGTCGAAGCATGGCTATTGATCCAAAAAAGATCGAATCAGCTCCGGCTTCAAACAAAGCCTGAGCATCATTTATGGATAACACACCGCCACCAGCATTGATTGGTTGATGGATGCCCAGAGCTCGTGCCTTAGTCACCCAATCAATAACTAGTGGTAGTAAAGGTGCACCGGAAAGTGCTCCGCCACCGTATAGCTCGAGCGGCGAACGATCACTGCCGAACAGCTCCCGCCAGTTAATTCGATCGTGCAATGCACCCCAACGCAAAGCATTCGAAACACATAAAGCATGACAGTTCTCATCTGCAGTTATTGGTAAAATTAATTCAGCTGGTGTCTCGACGCTAAACTTGGGCATGAGCGGCACGTCCGGCAAAAAATGACTAGCTACGGCCAACAAATTTTGGGCTTCTTCAATTAATTGACTAATGTCGAAACCAGCGTTGGCGCAAGATAAATTGATCTGCAGACCAAATCGAGCCCGGAACTCAGCGCGACGCATTGCAATGGCTCGCATCAAATCAACAAATTCTTGTAAACGCCATTCCGGTTGGTCAAATATCGGTATCACGGAGATGAAGAATGGCTCTGGACGGGCTTGCCAACGACCGTCAGCCAATAATTTTTCAATCCCCGGATTGCTAAGACCAACAGCATTCAATACCAAACCCTGAAAGGGCTTAATCACGATACACTTAGGGAAACGCTCCAGTGGTGTAGTTCCGTCCTGATGATATAGCAGATAACCAGTCCGACGAATCAATGAGGCGGTTTTAGCCACGAAAGTTGAACCGGTAAAATCTAGACCAAATCTTCGGCTGTAACGATGATAGGGGTAGCCATCACCAAAAAAACCACGCACCCCTGAGCCGTCCAATACTGTCCCAAAGTCAATACCTAAAATTTGCATTATGACCTCTCAATGAACTGCAAAATATCTTATATTGACTCAGTTTATTATTCAATTAATCTGACTCTGGGTTGGCAGAATAAAAAAGACCGCACTTAGCGGTCTGATTTTAAAATAGAGTCGGTTCGAATACTATCTCATCGGAAAATCTGGCCACTTATCCATCGGTGTGGTGGATTGCACCAGATGCATACCCCTCTGCTCGAAATCCCACAGCGCCTGGTCGGCAGCTTCAGTGAAATCGGCGCCACCTGGTACCACCACCGGCGACATGCAGTCGGTGAGCAAGTAGTACTTACCCAGCTTACCCGGCTGAACATGTTCAGCGATATCCTGCACTGACGCTGAAACACAATGGCTTGATGCCTGACCAGCAATGATGACCGCATCGTGGCTATTCACCCACCACAGAAAATTCTGCACTCGCTGATCAGTGTCGCTCAGCTGCCGACCGTCATGTGCTTTCCCTACTTCTGGTCCAAAAACCGAATAATATTCGGTCAACGGCAAACGACCCTTATGGATATTATACGCGGGAGAATGACGCAAGAAAGAGTGATACAACACTGCTTCTTGAATTGGACCGACGATACGCTGACCTTCGCTACCCTCAAGACAGTGATGTGGCCAGAGATAAAGCGCGTATTTGCCACAACGCTTCAACTCACGCACGTAGTACTTCATCTGCTTGACCAGCTGGTCATAGTCAGACGAAAAGACAAATGACGTAATAGCGGGGTTGGGCTGCACTGGACCGATGATCTGTCCATTGAGAGCGATATTGACCAGCTGATCTTGGTGCAGTCCGATCAGAGTGTGTGGGGCTGGTGGCTGACCATTAGCCAACAACCAAAACTCCACAAAAAAGCACTGGTACAGTGAATGCAAATCGCCGGTTATAGCGATCTGGGTTAGCTGCGCGGCACAACGGTAGATGAACTGCGCTGTCCGCAGGCTATCCTGAACTGCACCATCACCACTGCGACCACCGACATACAGCGCACCCGAGCGATGACAAAAATCGAGCTGTGGATCGATCAGCAACAGCAAAATCTTAAATAGATCGGTCTGGCTGGGATTAATTCCCTCACTTCGACGAAAGTCGGCAGCCGCAGCCATCAATCGATCCGCTCGAGGACTATAGCTCCACGCCTGCGCGGCTTGAGCATCAAAAAAGTCAGGTATCGGCAGAATCTTGTTCCCCATGACCTACTCCTTTTTCAAAGAAGATGACCGACGAGATCGTCGGCTGATCAAAATAACACCACCCCGGTCAATGGTCAAGCTGATAAACAAAAAAGCCTGTTTAAAATTAAGCTTGAGCTTCATTTGTCTCACAGGAACCCCCGGGTTTATCCGGGATAAATTCATGGTTAACTTCAACTTTAAATTATCTATTTATTTCAATCTGTAATGCTGTGTTAGGCTCTAGCGCATCCAGGGCAGCGGCTTCTTCTGTAAAATGCCACAGCCAGCTACGCTCTTTCTCTGGTTGTAAGACGATCGGCATTCTTGGTCCTAAACACTCAAACCCATCAATAGTTGGACCAGTAATTATTCTAAAAGCATGAACTGGTCGACCGCGCCAATGACCATCAACGTCCCAGATAGCGGCCAGCGCCACTGGAGAAAAATCGACTGATCGTAGCTGCCAAATTTGTCCTTCGTACTGAACGTTAAATGACTCAACCGGCACAATCAATCGTTGCTGTAATAAATGTCGCCCTCGATCGGTTAATAAATTCTCAATCTTTACAGCAAAAACTAATCGATTATTACCGCCTAATTTGGGTTCTGAAATTCCCCAACGAAACATTTCAGCCTGTCCAGACAAGGTATCTCGTAAAACTGGCTGCCAACTACCGGGGAAAATCTCCTCAGCTGGAATTGGAACCCGATTCTTGATTGCAAATCTTTGTTTGAGAGCGATTAGATTTGGTACTTTGGTTGCCAATCTCATATCAAACTTTTTGAAAATTCAATAACGCATCCCAAGTTCGAAATAGTTCTCGTGTCGCCAGCAGGTCATCAATATTGTAACGAGCAATATCTTTATAACGCTGATCCTTAAACAGTTGACCAACTAAACTACCATCTACACCATTTTCTTTCGGGCTTTTGATACCCAGTGCTCGACACCATAAATGAAGATTTAAACCAATACTATTAACCGCACCGTAATATCTAAGCTGATCTAATAAATCAATGTGTCGCGCCGCACCAAACTGTGATTTCAGGTAGCGATTCGACATCAAATCCACGCTTGGACGAATACCATGTACTGCTGATCGAATATTTAAAAAGAAAGCATCAAATGATCGGCTGTTAAAACCAACCAGAGTGTGACAAGAGCTGGCTACTCGCCAAAAATTCTTTAGCATTTCCTTCTCATTCATGGCCGCCAACTTAATGCCATCCTCAACAGCATCTTCTTCAGTCACACCTGGTGCCTGGTAATAAACCGCTCCTTGATCACTATCTACGGCTAACACACCGATCGCTGCTATTTGTCCGGTCAGTGGCGATAAGCCAGTGCTGTTGCGAATCACTTCAATTCGATCTTCGATTTCCTGCTCTGATCCGGCAGATTCTTTAATCCGGCGAATCAAAACATGTTTAGTCAGATCATCCAACTGATCAAAATCTTCACCAACTGTTTCGATATCAAAAATTATTGTTTTTCCTTTAGCTGAATCCATAGCCCAAAAAATTAAAATTTAATTTATCTTCTCTTCTATAGGATAAGATGTTTCTTTATAAGAAGAAAGAACAAAAAATAATAGCTTAAAATCAACTCTTTTTTAAAAAATTCTTAAGTAGTGTCGTGAAATAAAGCGATGAGCTAGACAGTCCCCGCCTACTCTTTATAATTGAGCTATAATTTTTTCTTAAAGGTTTCTTATGACTAGTGGCACTAAGATAAAAACTATTGCAACCTTTCTAGCCTTAACTACGGCTATTATCTCCGGCACTAATAATTTTTTGGCAAAAATTGCCGCCACCACACTCGGCTCGCCCATCGCTTACACCACTTTAAAAAATAGTGTCGTCGCCCTGCTCCTGCTCGGTTTGATTATAATTTGCGGTCGCTGGCGCGAAATAGCTCGTCTTAATCGTCGACAAAAACTGATCTTACTTGCCATTGGAGTAATCGGCGGCTCGATTCCATTCGCGCTATTTTTCACCGGCTTGACCATGACCAGTGCCTTGAATGCCGCCTTCATTCATAAAACATTATTTATCTGGGTGGCTATTCTAGCTATACCACTGCTAAAAGAAAAAATCTCACGCTGGCAATGGCTGGGTATCATCGCTATCTTCGCCGCCAATCTTCTACTGGGTGGTTTCCGTGGTTTTGAGTTTAATCTTGGTGAATTGATGATCCTGGGAGCTACGATTCTTTGGGCTATCGAAAATATAATCGCCAAGAAAGCTTTAGCTGAACTTTCCATGCTTACCGTGGTTGGTGCTCGATTAATAATTGGCTCAATATTACTGATCAGCTACCTAGTGTTGACCAAAAGCCTGCCAAACCCGGCGACACTTAGTAGTGTTCAATGGGGTTGGACTTTACTAACTAGTCTGCTCCTGCTGGGTTATGTCCTCACTTGGTACGCAGCACTAAAGCGAGCCCCGGCCACTTACGTCGCCACTCTACTGGTACCTGCAACTTTAGTTACTAATGCCCTAACCGCAATTTTTCTAACTCACACTTTTACCTGGCTGCAGAGTTTATCAGTTGCGTTATTTGTTGTTGGTCTAATACTAATGATCCGCTTTGCTCTTTCTGCTCCAGCTAAATTACTCACAACCGAACAAACCTTAAACCATTCGCATGGACGGACTGCTTCGTTGCACTAGATACGCTTTTGGACCCAATCGTCTGCATTACTGCGGGCCAGATGCTAATCGAGAGGTCTTGGCCTATATCGAAGCCGGGGTATCTGACCCCGGTCTTTCCGCTTTGCTGCAAAAATTCCAAACTTTATACCCATATCTCTGTCTAATCGCACGAGCTAACAACATTCGCGATCCGTTTGATGATCAGGTGGTTGAGGCTTATTGGCTCGGTAATCGACTACTCGAAAATGTAAATCGTTATCAATTCTATCGTCATCTGGAAGATGATTTGCAGCTAAAGAAAAAAGTTACCCCGGCTCAGTTAGATGACATTACTGCACCACTCGCTAAAAATGCCGTACCTCACCATTCCTATCATGTCTTCAGTGTCTGGAAACGAACTGGCCACAATGATGTCCCACACACAATCGAAAGTCTGGATGCTTGTCGTATTAGCTGGGGCACAGTTACCGCTGTAGCCGGTCCAAAAATCAGCGTCTTGCGCCGGCCAATTCTAACTATCGGTAATCAACTAACGCTCGGAGAACCGCAACCGATAACTGTCTGGCGCTCACTCGATTGTCGCGAAGATATCGATGATGTAAGACTGGGACAAATTATCACCATGCATTGGGGTGTACCGTGTGAAGTAATTACGTTAGAACAGAAAAAAAATCTGAAAAAATACACGTTACAACATTTAGTAAATATAGTTGGACAGATGTAAACTCTAACGACTACTTTCTACATCTCAAAATGAACTACCATGGGCTAAAGCCCGTGGTTTCTGGCTGTTCGAACTTTGTTCGTCGCCACGAGCGATACTCTCCATCCCTGAGCTCAAGCCCAGGGTTTTGCGTCTGAGATATAAAAAAACCGTTTATTGAAACGGTTAAGATCGCTGATTAGATCCGTACGGCCAAAAATATCGTTCCAGCCGGCCATTTGAGTCGTCCGCCGCGCGGCATGACATTAACCAGCCAGAAACATTTGACGTCTTCGGCGAAAATCTTCAGTTGGCTGGCAAACCAACCCCACTCCTCTGGATATTCTTTCGGTTGGTTAAAAAACGCCGCGCCCAGCGCCAAAATACTCTGGGTCTCGTCCACTGGTGGTTGATACTGTTCGGCGAAAGCCCGCAGCTCGGTAGCTGTCGCCAACCTCAATCCATCAGCCAAGAGCAACAACGACAATGTATCTAACCCAACAACTTCCTCATCGTAAACCACCAACTCGAACATTCGTTGTCTGACACCAATCTGAGTGTCAGCGGCCACGGATTGATGTAATGTCTGTCCAGCCCAGGCGTTCCGCCCACCTTCAGTGAGCTGATGCCAGGCTGCCTCGTAATCTACGACAACCTCAAAAGATTGGTTCATGCTAATCCTCCAACCTGACGATAATTCGCAGTTTTGCATTATTAAATATAATTGGCAAATACCATCTCTGGGTTTATGCTCGAAATTTTTTTTAATACCACCAATTTGATGAAAATAAAATTTTTCCAATTGACTCAAAAATCTCCCGTATTGGGAGACTTAATTTTTTGATCCTGGTGTGATTTTTAAAGCTCATTAACGATTAGCTGAGCCAAACTCTGTCGCCGACGAATCAATTTATAATCACCCGTCTCTGTTAACATCACCTCAGCAGCTTCAGGAAACGAATTGTAGTTTTTGGCGCACATAGCGGAACAATAGGCCCCTGTTCCACCGATTAACATAATATCACCGGGTCTGGGCCGAGTCAGGGCTCTGGCCTCAGGCTGATCACCATTCCCGTCAGCTACAGTCAAAACATCGCCACTCTCACAACAATGACCAATAACGACAAAATCGCTGACTGATTCACAGTGCCCTGCCGCTGGCACTAATCGAATCGGATGTTGCGCGCCATATAACGTCGGTCGCATAATTTCCGTCAAACCAGTGTCTAACACAACAAACCAATTCGGACCGGATCGTTTTACATCGACAACACTCGCCAATAACACCCCAGCGTTAGCCATGAGATAGGCACCGGGTTCGATTTCCAGTCGCAGCTGGCGACCAGAACGGCGAGCATACTCAGTCAATAATTGACACGGCGCATTGAGTACAGTATTAATCGCCACGGCTGTTTGATCTGAAGTACGAGCCACCGGAAATCCACCACCTAAATTAAGCACTTGCACTGCTGGTATATGATCTGCAATTTTTAACAGCTCCTGAATAACTTTTTTCGTCATGTCAATCGCCGTTCCTGATCCAACATGAGCGTGCAGACGGGTCACCTGTAAACCGTGCTGCTGAGCCTGAGCTCTGGCTTCAGCTAAATCTTCATGCCAGATACCAAAGCCGGCATAAGATCCACCAACCATCGTCTTAATATGATGCCCTGAACCAATTCCAGGATTGATACGCAAACCAATCGATCGCTTAGTCTGATCGACCGGTAATAATTTAGCCAATTGACTAATCTGCTGAAGTGAACAGGCATTAACCTGAACACCAATCGGCCAGTCTGATCGGTCGGTCGGCAATTCCTGCGCAGTAAGTTGAATTTTTTCCGACTTAATCCCAGCTGCTATGGCTCGTTGCACCTCAAAGATTGAACTGGCATCAAAATGCAGATCCAACTGGTCAAATAATTGAATCACTCCACGCACAGAATTGGCTTTCAGAGCATAACGCACAGTTAGACCAAAAGGAGCCTGTACTGCCAATGCCTCTTCAGCTGCCTGGCGCATCAGCAGCGCCGAGTTTACAAAAGTTGGCGAATTAAATTGCTGACGAATTTCGAGTGCTTGTTGGTTAGTTAAAAACATTTTTCTGGCAAAAAAATTTAATTCTGGTCACACTTTAACTCAAAATTCACGAAGATCAAAATTTGAAAAAACTTTCTAATGACATCCTCCCCGGGCTAAAGCCCGGGGGTTCCTTCCAGTTCACAAGCTTCGCTTGCGCAAAAGCCTCCGCTTCGCTCCGGGTCACATTCATCCCCGCACTCGGCGGCTAACCACGCCGCCTTCGTGCGGGGTTTCCTGTGAGACCAAAACCAGACAAATACTTACCAACAAAATACTTTGACTCGCTTTTCTACCTATGACACCATTTGTCTGGCACTGCTAACAAGCAGATTGCCGTGTTCTTAAAAAATGGAGGTAGCTGAAATGATGTCTGATTCTATGAGTTGGCTGCGAGCTAGATGGCTATTATTGGCCACATTTGTCGCACTGAGCGGGCTGATTGTGCCGATTGGCTGCCAAGCCGATACAACGGTGACGCAGTCAATACCCGATGCCTGGGCTGTCGAACTCTCAACTACACCACGTGTTGAGCAGCTCCGAGCTGATGACATGGCGATCGATGAATGTGCCAGTGTGTTTGACCCGTACATCATGCAAGCAGAAGACTTTGATCTTCAGGCTGTGCTAAGTCTCATTCATCCGACTAATGCTCAAGGTGTACGAAACCTGACTGAACTGGAAACGATCATCAATGATCCGGCGTCCGGTATCAATAACGTAGATATTGATCAGGATGGTCAGGTAGATTATATCGGTTGTGTCGAGGTCAACTTTGGTGGACAACAATCCATAGACTTTGTTGCTTATCCATCAGCTGATCCACTCAATAACCAACCGGTTGTTATCGCCTCGCTAACTATCAGACGTGAACCTCGTTTGAACCAGGTAATTTTCGAGGCAGCCTATCCGGATTACGTCTACGGATCAGCGGACTGGTACTACTACGATGTGTACTACTACCAAGCCCGTTATGGATCTTGGCTGTTTCTCGATTGGTGGTGGAGTGTTCGTTCACCCTATCGAGCTGTTTACCATGAAGTTGGTCCATACCATTACTGGTATCACGGTCGTCCGTATTATCACCCTCATCCAGCAGTCACAGTGATAATTATTCGGGGACGACGGACAGCCTATCATAATCATCGTGGCTTGCGACCATTTCATCGAAGAGTTCGACCTCATAGCCATCACATTCCTTCGGCTCGGGGAAGAGCTCCAGATGTTCGTCGACGCTATGGTCGTCCGGGCAGCCATTTTAACCCATCGCCTGCACCGCCACCGTCTGTTCGGCCGGCACCGCCCCCACCTACGCCACGCGCCACACCACGACCGCCACGCGCCACACCACGACCGCCACGCGCCACACCACGACCGCC
>JAHJAU010000017.1 GCA_018813785.1 Patescibacteria group bacterium
CCGATCTCGGAGTGGATGCTTGAGAAGCGCCGCTTGGGTTTTAATTTGTGGAATAAAACTCCCTGGCCTGACTGGGGTCCCGATTTAAGTGGTTTAGAACTCGATCGACTAGCTTACTTTGTTCGGCCAGAAGCAGATGAAGCTCACTCTTGGGATGATGTGCCACCAGAGATTCGTCGAACATTTGAACAGCTTGGCCTGCCGGAAGCGGAGCAGAAAGTTCTTTCTGGGGTTGGAGCGCAGTTTGATTCTGAAGTGATATATCACAATTTAAAAAAAGAATGGGCGGAGCAGGGTATTATTTTTGAGAACATGGATACAGCCGTGCAAAAATATCCAGATTTAGTTTGCGAACATTTTATGTCGCAATGTGTTCCAGTTAGTGATCATAAATTTGCTATGTTGCACGCCGCAGTTTGGAGTGGCGGTACATTCATTTACGTTCCACCGGGCGTAACGGTCACTGTGCCCTTGCAAGCTTACTTTCGAATGAATGCCGAACGTGGTGGGCAATTCGAACACACATTGATTATTGCTGATCAAGGTTCAACTGTGGAATATATCGAGGGTTGTTCAGCACCAAAATACTCCACGAGTTCTTTACATGCCGGCTGTGTCGAGATTTTTGTCCGGCTAGGTGCAACAGTACGTTATTCAAGCATCGAAAATTGGAGCAAGAATACCTACAACCTAAATACTAAGCGAGCATTGGTGGATGATGAGGGTGCAATCGAATGGCTATCTGGAAATTTGGGAAGTGGTAAAACCATGCTGTATCCCTGTTCGATATTACGTGGTCATAATGCTCGAGCTGAAGCATTAGGAGTGGCGTTTGCCGGACCAGGACAAGAACAAGATACTGGCTTTAAGATAATACACGCCGCACCGGACACTACAGCAGTTATCCGTTCTAAAGGCATTGCTCGAGGCGGCGGCAAATCCGTTTATCGCGGACTGATTAAAGCCAGTGGTCAGGCTTCTGGGGCACGCTGTTCTGTCGACTGTGATACTTTAATTTTGGATTCTGAATCGAGTTCCGATTCATGGCCGCATTTAGTGGCTGAGAACGAACAAGTCACACTGACCCATGAAGCCCGTGTTGGTTGTATTGGCGAAGAAGAAATTTTTTATCTGACCAGTCGGGGCATTGATCGTGAGCGGGCGATAAGAATGATTGTTGGTGGGTTTGTTGCGCCGGTTATGCGTCGACTACCCTTAGAATACGCCGTGGAATTTAATCGATTGATAGATCTAGAAATGGAAGGTTCAGTTGGTTAAATATGACTTTACACAATAATCAACAATCAAAATTGAACGTTGGTTGTGATCAGACCTGTCAATCCAGCTCAATTTGTGGTAATTGTCAGGGCTGTCGATCAGCTGCATCCGGACCAAGCGAGATAATCATCTCTGCTGATTTACTGAATAAAGAACCCTTGTTTCTGCCGGGAAGAACTCAATCTGGGCAAATTAAAATAATCATTGGAGCACGCAGTAATTTAACTATCGTTGATTCAGCCATTGGTCCGGCTTGTTCAGTAACTGATCGAAATAAACTGATTCTCGAAGTTGGATCAGGTGCTCAAGTGCGATTAATCTCAATGCGAGAATGTGCTGCTGGTAATGAACAAAATTTTGTGACGCAGGCAACCTTATCTCAAGATGCTCAATTGCAACTCCTGGAGTATCGTTTGGGTGGTGGTAAAGTTTCGTGTCGAACTGATATTGATTTGCAAGGCAGGGGTTCGACCGCGGATATTAGATCTGCCTTATTTTGTGCGGGTCAGGATCAAGTATCCTCTATTATAAATGTAAAACACTTCGCAGCTCGGACTAACTCACGTATTATTAGCAAAAGCGTTCTGGCCAATGAAGCTCGTTTAAGTTATCGTGGTTTAATCATGGTTGGTCGTGGTGCGGTTGGTAGTTGCGGAGCTCAGCAGGCCAATGCTTTACTTCTTTCCGATAAATCACGGGCTGATTTGGCTCCGAATCTAGATATAAAAGAGGACGATGTACAATGTAGTCACAGTTCAAGTATCTCCGGTTTGGATAAACATAAGTTATACTATTTGATGTCTCGAGGTTTAACCCAAACCTTGGCCATGGAAGCTGTTACTCGCGGTTTCTTATCTATAACATTTGAAGAGATTCCGGAAGAACTGACAACAGATCTTGATCACATACTCACTTCGCGTCTTAAATGCGCCTTAGCCAACATTAATTAACTTTAGCCAGAATCGCATGTCGTGGTTTAAAAAAAATCGACAGAACGATTTTCCTACCTATAAGTTTGAACGCGGTGCCGGGCGGCCGTATCATTTTTTGGATTCAGCAGCTTCAGCACTGACTCCAAAGATCGTTCTTGAGGCCATGGATTTGTATTATCGTACATATCGAGCCAACGTTCATCGTGGTTTATATCGAGCCAGTGCGAAAGCCACGGCCAGTTATGAAGCCGCACGTGAAAATATAGCTAACTTTCTACATGCTGCTCCAGAAGAAGTAGTGTTTACTCGCGGCGCTACCGAATCACTGAATCTAGTGGCTTATTCACTGGCCGCCACACTACAACCAGAGGATGAAGTGGTGATTTCTATCATGGAACATCACGCCAATTTTGTGCCCTGGCAGCAATTTGCTCAACGCTTTGGATTCAAGCTGCGAATCATTCCTATTACAAAGAATTTTGAGTTAGACAAAGAAGAAGCCCGAAAAATCATTGGACCCAAAACCAAAATTTTATCCTTAGTTCACGTGTCGAATGTTTTAGGTACGGTTAATCCAGTGAAAGAATTGAGTGCTCTGGCGCATCAATATGGAGCCACGGTAATTGTCGATGCCGCTCAATCGGTTGGTCACCGACCAGTTGATTTTGCTGAGCTAGGTTGTGATTTTTTGGCTTTTTCTGGCCATAAAACCTACGGTCCGACTGGTATTGGAGCTCTAATTGGTCGGTACTCAGCACTTTCCCAACTATCACCTTTTCTATATGGAGGCGAGATGATTGCCGAGGTGACCAAGGAATATTCAGTCTGGAATGAAGTGCCACACAAATTTGAAGCGGGTACGCCGAACATTGCCGGTGCCATTGGTTTATCCGCTGCCGTTGATTACATGCAGGAGATAGGTCTTGATGAGTTGGCTAAACATGAACGAGAACTTACTGCTTATGCTATCGCGCAACTTTCAACCATTGAAGACGTAACGATTATTGGTCCAGGGGCTGATCAGGATCGGGGCGGCGCAGTTTCATTTTCAGTTGAAAATATTCACCCACATGATTTGGCGCACATTCTTGGCAATCATGGAGTATGCGTTCGGGGCGGACATCATTGTGCCATGCCTTTAATGCAAGAACTTGATCTGCCTGGCACAACTCGAGCCAGCTTTGGTATTTATAGCCAACCCAAAGATATTGATGCTTTGGTTAAGGCTGTAAAATACGTCAGAAACAAATTTGGTAGTTAATTAAAGTTTTATGACAGCACAAAATATTGAACCCTGCGGTGAAGCTGATGTGTATCGTGAAGAAATTCTGGATCATAGTCGGCAGCCCCGAAATAAACAAGTCATGATTGATGCGACTTTTAAGAGTCAGCGACGAAATATGAGCTGTGGTGACTCCATGGAGATATTCGTTAAGTTGGGGGAGGGTGAGAAAGTAGCTCAACTGACTTTTGATGGAGTGGGTTGTGCCATCAGTCAGGCCACAGCTTCGATGTTAACTGAAGAGGCAACGGGCAAGACTCTCGACGAAATTATGGCATTAAGTGAGCGGGATATCTTTGAGTTATTAGGAACAGAAGTTGGTCCGGCTCGTATTCGGTGTGCCATGTTAGCCTTGGAGACTCTAAAGAAGGGAATTGAAGAATACAGAAAATAAAATGGCTGAAGTAATTATCGAAAATTTACACGTGTCTCGGGCCGGAAAAGAAATTCTTCATGGCGTTGACTTGATTGTAAAACGCGGAGAGGTGGTGGCTCTAATGGGACCGAATGGCTCGGGAAAGAGCACCTTGGCTGAGACTCTGATGGGACACCCCGAATGTTTGATTACCTCCGGGCGAATCATCATTGACGGCACTGATATTACGTTATCGACACCAGACAAACGGGCTAAAGCCGGATTATTTTTATCTTTACAAAACCCTCCGGAAATTCCAGGTCTAACCTTGGCTGAATTTTTACGGGCAGCGTATAACGAGATTCATGAAGAGCAAATTTCAGCGCGAGATTTTCGTCGATTGTTAACAGAAAAAGCCGCAGCCTTGCACATGAGCACCGATTTATTGGCTCGGGGGTTGAATCAGGGTTTTTCTGGTGGAGAACGTAAGAAATCTGAAATCCTTCAGTTGATGATATTGTCGCCAAAATATGCCGTACTTGATGAAACTGACTCTGGGTTGGACGTAGATGCACTACGAGTGGTTGGCGAGGGGATTAACACTCTACGTTCTGCCCCCACGGCAAGTTTAAGTATTCTGGTCATTACTCATCAACGTAAATTACTTGAGTATCTAAAGCCCGACCAGGTCATCATTATGTCCGCCGGCCAGATAATCCGCACGGGCGGTTCGAAATTAGCTCAAGAAATAGAGGAAAAAGGTTATAATTTTTAGAATTAAAAAAGTTGCCACCTTCAGATAAGGTGGTTAGAAATAAATTCCCCGGACTTGAGTCTGGGGAATTTATTATAGGACTATAGATCAAGTTTAACCTAAAGAGATTGACCAAATTGGATTGGCCTGCCATACTGTTTGACAGATTGCTAAATTTGGCATAACTAAGCTAAATTTGGCCATAAAACAAGGTTCATGAGAATTGCGGAACTGGTCTCTAATTATCATAGCGTACCACCACAAAAAGCCGGGGCGATCTACCAG
>JAHJAU010000018.1 GCA_018813785.1 Patescibacteria group bacterium
AGTACCTTCCACATGGCTTTGGCGTTTTCGAAACTTATCGGATTGCGTTTCTGTGGCATAGTTGACGAACCTACAGCCCCAGTCGCAAACTCCTCTCCCACCTCAGCAATTTCTGATCGTTGCAAATGACGCATATCATCAGATAAATCAGCCATGATACCGGCAGCCAGACACACCTCGAGCAACAATCTAATACGTGGTTCTGGCTGAACGATTTGTGTAGTTGGTGACAATGCTGACAAACCCAAACCGGACAACAACTCTCGCTCAAATTCCAGTGGATCGGCCACAATCAAGGATAGTGCATTATAGGCACCAACCGCTCCGCTAAACTTGCCGGGTAATTCTTTAGCCAAAGCAGACAAATGTTCCAGACAGCCGGTCAAACGTGAACTATAACCAGCCAACGCGAAACCAAACGTAATTGGCACAGCGTGCTGTCCATGAGTACGACCAACTTGCACTGTATTGCGATACTGTTCGGCCTGCCTGGTCAACACCGCGGCCAGCGCGGATAAGTGTGGCACGAGAAGCAGTTGTGTCGCGTCTCGAAAACGCAAGGCATTGGCCGTATCAACAATGTCATACGAAGTGGCACACAGATGCACAAACGGTCTAGCCTGTTCGCTAACTCGATGCTGAAGACAATTCACCATGGCCCGCACGTCATGATGAACTCGCTGTTCTTCGGTATCAACTTCGCCCGGAAAAAAACCAAGGTTTGTGCAGGCGGTGACTATTTCCGTCGCTATCTGCGGGTCGCATAAACCACGGGCCGCCAGCTGAGAAGCCAGGGCTGCCTCAATCATCAATTTGTATCGCAAAAAAGCTCTATCCGATAAGTAGCTGGCGGTCTCTTCGTCCCAATAACGCGCATCAATCGGAGCAATGCAGTCATGTTGATCAGAAAAAGTCATGTTCTTCCTCCTTACTCAAAATCAAACAACGTTAACATTTATGTTTAAGGAACGCGGCTGACACCTTAAACTTAATCTGTATTCAAGTCAACATTAATCAAATTATAAAATCGTTGACATCGAATATCTCGTCTGCTAATTTAGCCCTCTGGAGCTTACTTTGGTTATTCTGATCACCCGAAGTGAATTTCAGATGGGAGATTACCAATGAAAAAATTCTGGCAATCGCTGTTAACGATCCTGATGTTAATGGCCGGAGCAGCTGCTTTCGTGGCGTTGTACCTGGCCACTTGGCGTCTAGTTTCCGGTGAACCACTGCCACAACATTCGGAAACTCCGATATTTTGGTTCTGGAGTCACATTACAGTTCATCTGAATCACAATCGTTGGCTCGATCCACTCTGGGCAGCGATCTGGGTAATCGTTCCTGGATTGCTACTAATCGATCGAGTAAAATTCGACGATATTGAGTTGGTGCCAGTATATGGTCTAGCTGCAGCTGGCGGCTTATACTTGGCTTTCTGGGGTGAACCAGGATTGATAATGTGGCCGACAATGGTTTTTCCGGCCTTCATCATTGGTCGGATAATCAACCTACTCAATCGGAGTCGAGCTGAGCAGGCCGGGGTCCAGCCTCCGGTGGACTACAACTTGTCCTATTCACTAGCGTTTGTCTTCGCTTTCGGGTTTGGCCTGTTCATTCCTCAGGCTCTGACATACGGTTTCTATTGGGCAGGTTACTTGTTCTATGTTTACTGTGTGATTGGCCTGATCTTTTGTTCGCTGGTGTTCAGTGTGCTGTACATTCCACGACCATTCATCTGGCTCTATCGCCGACTCAGACCAGCCTAATCAAGCTAAAACACGGGGTTGTTTCTTTTTCTAAAAACCTCCGGGTCAATCCTGGAGGTTTTGTGTTTTAATAATTTAATCTCAATCGTATAGCTGCGGAGCTTACCACGTCGCTCGCAAGCGACGTGGCTTGCCTCCGCCTATCGATAATTCGGATGGGCAGAGATAAACTCTGCAGCTACACCACCTTAGATCAATGATGGGCAGAGATAAACCCTATCGCTCGCGAGCGATAGGGTAAACTCTGGCGGCTATACACCATCAGACTAAGCCCAGAAAAACAAAAAATCGACAAACTAAAGAGACTCCCCCACGGAGTCCCTTTTTACAAAAACTAAACTATACAAAGATAGCACTCAATCAACTAAGCCGGCATTGTAGCTTTGGCGCTCTTCTTCAGAATCTTTTCTTTGACAACTTTCTTATTATCAGTCGAGCTGGCGGCGATACGCTTGGCTCCGCCAGTACCCGAATCTTTACCTGACATCTTCAATACTCCCCGAAGATATTTTCCAGTCCAAGATTCTTTTGCCTTTATCACATCACGCGGCGTACCCTCGGCGACGACCAAACCACCACCGATGCCCCCCTCCGGACCCATATCAATCACCCAATCAGCTGATTTAATAACATCCATGTTATGCTCAATAATCAGAACGGTATTCCCCTTCTCCACGAGTTGATTCAACACTCCCAACAAACGCTTAATGTCATCGAAGTGAAGCCCGGTTGTCGGCTCATCCAGAATATACAATGTTCGGCCAGTGGCGCGACGCGACAACTCAGTGGCCAGCTTAACACGCTGAGCCTCTCCACCGGAGAGAGTGGTGGCTGATTGACCGAGTTTCAAATAACCAAGACCAACATCTTTCAAAACAGTCAATTTGTCATGGATAAGCGTCTGATCGCGGAAAAACTCGGCCGCTTCTTCGACCGTCATATCCAACACATCAGCAATGGTTCGTTCCTTGTAATGAATCTCCAACGCCTCATTATTATAACGAGCACCCCGACATTCGGTGCATTCAATAAATACGTCAGGTAAGAACTGCATTTCAATCCGGATCAATCCTTCACCTGAGCAAGCTTCGCAACGCCCACCGCCCTTAACATTAAAGCTGAACTTACCGGCACCATAACCTTTCATTTTGGCCTCCGGTACCTCGGTAAACAGATCGCGAATAGCTGTAAATACTCCGGTATAAGTTGCCGGATTCGAACGCGGCGTGCGCCCGATCGGCGACTGATCAATCGTGATGACTTTATCGAGTTCATTCAAACCTTTAATCTCTTTGTGCTTGCCTGGTGTATCTTTGGCTCGATACAACTTCTTCGCTAAAACGCGAGATAAAATATCCACGACCAGCGTAGATTTACCGGAACCCGATACGCCGGTCACTGTAACCAACATTCCCAGAGGAATCTTTACGTCGATCTTTCGCAGATTAAATTCTTCTGCTCCCTTGATAAGTAGTGCGCGACCATTGCCTTTGCGATATTTTTTCGGAATTGAAATTTCTTCTTTGCCAGTCATGTATAAACCGGTCAGTGATTTGGGGTCGCGTTTAATTTGCGCGGCCGTACCCTCGGAAACAATCTCACCGCCAAGCGCGCCGGCCTTAGGACCCATATCAATGATCCAGTCGGCGGCTTCCATGGTGGCCTCATCATGCTCCACGACAATCACTGAATTACCCTGATCGCGCAAAGCTTTGAGCGCGCTGATCAATTTATCGTTGTCCCGCGGGTGCAAACCAATGGATGGCTCATCCAAAATATAAATGACACCCGATAGGTCGTTGCCAAGTTGAGTGGCCAATCTTACCCGCTGCAACTCGCCGCCGGAAAGAGAAATCGCGGCTCGATCAAGCGACAAATAGCCCAAGCCCACACCGACCAAGTTCTTCAGTCGAACGGTTATCTCGCGCAGTGCCTGGGCGGCAATTTTCTCTTCGGTTTCAGATAAAACTGACTCATCTTGCTTGATCGATTTTGAAACACTCTGCTTCTTGGCACTGCTCGCTAAAGCCAGCTTGCGCCCTCGCGTCTTCTTGTCGCCGCTGATCAAATTATGAAAAAATTCGTGAGCTTCTTCAATCGACATCTTTACAACGTCGGCAATATTTTTACCGCCAAATTTTACACCGAACACTTCAAGCCGCAGACGCCGACCTTCACACGTCGGACAAGTAACCGTATTCATGTAATTTTCAATTTCACGGCGGACGTAATCTGAATCAGTACTGCGATAGCGCTCTTCTAAATTGGGTACGATGCCTTCGTATGAACAACGCTTCCCGCCAACCAAATATAATTCCTCACCCGTGCCAAACAGCACGATCTCTTTTGATTTTTTATCCAGTTTAGACACTGGAATATCCAGTGAAAAGCTATGAGTTTTAGCGACTTCCTCCAGCACCTTCATATTGTGCTGTTGGTTGCCAGCAATACGAGTCCAGGGCTTGATCGCACCCTGAGCGATCGTCAATCTCGGGTTTGGCATCACCAACTCAGGCAAAACTTCCAGTTTGGTACCCAGACCAGTGCAAGCTGAACAGGCGCCGTGCGGACTGTTAAATGAAAAAATGCGTGGCTCAATTTCTGGCAGATGAATATTACAAGTTGCACAAGTCAAGCGCTGACTATAGCGTAGTTCATCACCGGCATCATCCCGATAGACGGTTAAAAAGCCATCAGCTAAATCAAACGCCTTGGTAATTTCTTCTTCTAATCGTGGCGATTCATCAAACTGATCGTAGCGGGCAATAACTATCTCGACGCTTGATTTGTGTTCTTTCTCGCGCCTCATGGATCGCAACTCACTGATGTCCATAAACAAACCGTTGTAGCGAACTTCCTTGTAGCCGGTTTTGGCGGCCCAATCCAAAAGCGCTTTGTGCAAACCCTTTTCGTCGCGCACGACTGGAGACAATAAAACCAGCGGTGTTTCATCTATCAATACACGTATCTCCCCGGCGACTGAATGAGCACCGAGCTTGGTCACTAATTTTCCGCACTTCGGACAATGTGGCCGGCCGGCGCGAGCAAACAACACACGCAGATAGTCATAGATTTCCGTAACAGTACCGACGGTGGAACGCGGATTTGATGAAGCGGTGCGTTGTTCGATGGCAATAGTCGGCGACAAGCCACGAATTTCATCGACATCAGGTTTATCCTGGAGTTCTAAAAACTGCCGCGCATATGACGACAGAGATTCAACATATCGACGCTGACCCTCAGCGTAGATGGTGTCAAAAGCCAGCGAAGATTTGCCGGAGCCAGATAAACCGGTCACGACGACAAATTTATTCTTGGGAATCTTAGTGCTGACGTTTTTAAGATTGTGGACGCGCGCGCCCTTGATGATGATGAAGTCGTTGTTGCCCATCTGTGTCGATCGCATTCAGAAACGAACGCGAATAAATCAAGAGTCAAGTCAAGGGGCAGTTTAATATATCAGCCTTCTTTTGGCAAGAGTGGTGGGTGTCACCTTGTTTCGACCAACTGACAGCGCCTTAAATTGAATGGAAAACGACTTTTTGAACCGAAAGCCCAACTTTTGGCTACGCAGCTGGCCAAGAAATTACCCGATCAAAAAAGCACCCGCTGAATCGAAGTGCTTTTTTAAAAACATTGATGATTATCGACCGCCGCCAGTCGAGGAAATGCACGTGTGGCTGTTCGGGTCGCAGGTCATTCCTCCGCCACACTGTCCGGCCGCCCCATCGGGAACACATGGACTACTCGGTTCCGTGTTAGGACCAATACAGGTCTTGCCCCAGCCTTCAAAATCAAAACAGACGCCACTCACACAATCACCGTTATCATAACAACCATTGCCATCTAATCCTTCAGTACAAATTCCAGTATCTGGATTGAAATCTATAATCGCCCCCAAATTACACTTCCCTTGGTGTACACCTGAGGTATCGGACCAGCGGCAATGTTGATCATCCGTACAAACTGTTCCTGGCTGACCGCTAATACAAGTGTAAATTTGACCAACTGAGTCACAACGAAAACTCTCACCAAACCATTCTACACACTGTTCATTGCCGCCGCTGGGAGCGCAATAATTATGCCCGGAACTGGCCGCTCTGACGCAACGATTAGTTTCTAGGTCACACACACTTCCTTCTGGGCAGGGAGTTCGGCTTGTGTCTGTGCCTCCACCCCAGGCCTCGGTATCGGAGCAAGCGCTACCGACGATGGATGGCGAACAAACATGTATCCCAGCTTGTTCAATACAATGATTTCCTCCGGCACAATCTTCATTATTATTACAAAGTGCGCCAACTGATCCGTTAGAACAAATGCCGCCAGCCCAAATTCCGGCCACTGTGGCATTTGGAGCGAGTTGTAGCTGAGCTAAACCTTGTACAATTTCTGTCCAGTCAAGACGATAAGCTCCGGCAAAGATATCACGAACACCTCCAGCTACATTCCGCACACCCGTAAAAGCCTGGAAATAATCACTAGCATCCACACAATATCCACCCACACACTCTTGCGCGCTACCACATTTCAAACCATGCATACCACTGGAACATGAGCCAGGTAATCCAGATCCTATAAAATTAGAGGTGGTTTCAACCGGAGTGCCGGCTCCGGTGCGTGCTATGACCTGATCGACTGAATCATCAATGGCACCACAATATCCCCCACAACAACCATCACTTGGACCGAGACCCTGACACTCCTGATCCGCAGCTATGCAAGGACGACATTCCCATTCGCTGGAAGTACCCCCGGCCGCGACAGTACCGGTGTCTGGTGTAGCGCTGGCACTGGCGCCAGTCCGCTGACAAGTACAACCACCGGCCGTGCAATCATTAACCCCGGCGCAATTTTTTCCGACGCAGGTCGTAAGAATATCGGGGTCATTAGTTTCGGTGATTGTAAATCGTTCCCGTTCGGTGGCAGTATCCGAAGCATCCTCATTGGCCTTAACACCAAACTCTACGCCGCACGATCGCTCCAAACGAAACAAATCACACCTAACCAAACGCTCCTGTTTAACCATCGGTATTCTGGGCATCTGCAAAATCACCAGCGCGGGATTGATGGTGTTCAAAATAAACCAGGCAAAAACGGTCAGCGCCAATCCGATGGCCGCATCAAGAATGCGTTTTCGTGCGGCACTGACTCGATCACTGGTTCCGGCGGTGAGCCACTGAATGCCACCGATCATCATCATGACCGCGGCAAAAATACCGGCGATAGCTACGCCGTAGTTATAGACGGCTTGAATATATTCACCCAAATCAATGGTTCGATTTAAACCACCAATACTGACGGTCAGGGGTATGGGTTCAGATCGAGCATAGCAATAACCGCGCTGAACCCCCGCACCGGGACAAGCGGTCGGACAGGCGATAAAAGTGCCGTGAGCCGCTTCGCAGGCGCGCGGTGTAAAACAGGGATAACTACCGCCGCAAGTATCTGTTGCCTTGGTCGGAATTGGAATAGAAATTGCCGCTATAGCCAACACCAAATTCAACCCCACAAACAAACCAATCAAACCGGCTGGCCAACCGCGTCTCAAACTCTTTTTTAACAGCATATTCATGTTCATAACCGTCACTTTAGCAATTTTTTTATGGTGCGCTCGAAATCGTCTTCAGAAATAGCGCCCTCAACTTTGCGGCCATTAATATAAAATATCGGGGTACCGGGCAAACCAAGTAATTCGACTGTCGCCAAATCCTCAGTTACCCGAATATCATAACGCCCGGAAGATAAACAATTCTCAAATTGCATCATGTCCAAACCAATTTCCTGGGCATAACGATTCAGACTGGCCGGAGCTAGATCAGCGGCAGTCGCGTACAAACGATCAAAATATTCCCAATAACGGCGCTGTTCACGCGCGCATTCCGCGGCCAAGGCTGCCTGATAAGCATTAACATGAATGGATTGTAGTGGAAAATCTCGATAGACAAAACGCGCCTGTTCTCCGTACAACACCGCCAAACGACGGAAGACTGTCGCTGCTTCCCGCGAAAAAGGACACTCGAAATCACCAAACATAACCACGGTCACTGTCGCCTCTTCTTTAGCCGCACCCAAAAAAGGTTGATCGCCTGCGTCCACCTCATTTGGTGCCACCCGAGACAAAGAATTCGCGGCCGGTTCAGAATCCAAAGTAATCCGACTGCTATTACTTGGCAGTTCCACAATATTACCAGCCCTTAGTTCCCTATAATAAAAGAAGGTGCGGTAACCAAATAGCACCAACACCACTAATAGCAAAAAAAATATCGCCCAACCCAGAATAGCACAGCCTCGACTTCGACCAATTTGTCGCCCCATTAATAAAAGCTGGTGTTTCATAACTTTTTAAGTATAGCGCAGTCTGAGGACTCGCGGGACGGATAATGTTGGGGATAAGGAGTATGATACATTGACACTCCCCTGCTGGCGTGATAATTTAATCCCAGTTTCAAGATTTGAATAAGCTATGAAATTCGCACTAAATATCGCGCAAATCGTAATTTCGGTCATCCTCGTGACGACCATTCTTCTTCAGGCCAGGGGAACTGGCCTCGGTGCCACGTTCGGCGGCGAGGGTAACGTTTATCGAACGAAGCGCGGGTTGGAAAAAATGCTTTTCCGCTCGACCATCTTCTTCGCCGTCGCGTTTTTTGCTCTCGCGCTGGCCAACATTCTCGTTCCGCAATCCTAACAACAGCGCCTGTTAATCAACCAATGCGGCAATCTGACCCGTTGGTAATTGCTATCACAGGTGTTTCGTGTCGTTGTGAAAAAAATATTGAATCATCTACGCGCATTTTTTATGCGCGGTCGGCAAAACAGTGATGGGCCTGGAGGTGCTACGCTTCCCAGCCCTGATTCGAGCCTCGACAAAAGACTCTTATTAAAATTGTCCGGCAGACGCTGGCCAAGTTCCAATCAGCTCAAGCACCTGCCCAAATACTTGTCTGATAAAGAAAAAACAACTGTAGCTCTTCTGGTGGCGGCAATTTTAGTGAGCTTAGTAGTCATGGGCGCGCACTTTATCTGGAGCAACATCGGAGAAATTCCGGCCAGTGGCGGAGTATTTGTTGAGGCGTCAGTTGGTGGTCCACGCTTTGTAAACCCAATTCTGGCCTCAACGAATGACGCCGACCTAGATATCGTCAAACTTATCTTCTCTGGTTTAGTAAAAACTAATAGCAAAGGAGAAATCGTACCTGATCTGGCTGAATCATTTGAAATTTCTGAAAACGGGAAA
Organism: Patescibacteria group bacterium; assembly: GCA_018813785.1. Lineage (GTDB taxonomy): Bacteria > Patescibacteriota > Patescibacteriia > SG8-24 > SG8-24 > JAHJAU01. The sequence continues at coordinate 9,007 of JAHJAU010000018.1, forward strand.
ATTTATACATTTAAATTAAAGACGAGTGTGACCTGGCATGACGGCGCCCCATTCACCTCGGCGGATGTCCTGGCGACCATCGACTATATTAAAGATCCAACCTGGAAGAGTCCGCTGATCGCGCAATTCAAAAATGTTCAGGTGGAAGCACCAGATCAGAACACAGTAATTCTTACTTTAAGTGAACCGTTTGCACCTTTTCTGTCCTTGCTAACAGTCGGTATATTGCCACAACATCTTTGGTTAGAAATTCTGCCGGAAAATGCCTCTCGAGCTGAACTCAACCTAAAACCTGTGGGCACTGGCCCATTCCGTTTCAAAAATTTCACAAAAAATAAAACCGGGGCAATCTATTCGTATACTCTCGCTCGCTATAGCGAATATTATGGCGACAAACCGTTATTGTCAGAGGTTACTTTCAATTTCTACGGAGATTTTGCGCTGGCGGCGGAGGCATTAATTGATAAGAAAGTCGATGGCTTGAGCTTTTTACCACTTGAATTCCGAGAGGCAGTCAATAAGATCAGTTCAATTAGAACCTATACCTTCCGCCTGCCTCAATACACGGCCATCTTTTTCAATCAAAGTCACAATCAACTACTTGGAACCAAAGCAGTTCGTCGGGCATTGGCTCTAGCCATCGACCAAGAAGAAATTGTTGGAGAAACTTTAGGCTATAATGGAGTGCCGGTTCATGGACCGATTCTACCTGGCTTTCTGGGATTTCATCCGGACGTTAAAAAATTTCCCATTGACCTGAATCAGGCTGCCAAATTGCTTGATGATGCTGGCTGGACGATTGGTGAGAACGGCATTCGAAACAAAAAAATAACCGGAGCTAATGGCGTAAAAACAGACACTCCACTATCGATAACCCTAACTACCGTCGATGCCAAAGAAAATATTACCGTGGCTCAAATTATTAAAAGGAGCTGGGAAGGCATTGGTGTACAAACTGAATTAGAGATTGTTCCAGCATCACGTGTTCAGCAGGATATTATTCGACCGCGCGCTTACGATGCTCTACTTTACGGAGAAATTATCGGGCCAGATCCGGATCCATATCCTTTTTGGCATTCTTCACAAAATGAAAGTGGCGGTCTTAATTTAGCTATATTCAATAATCGCCAAGTAGACGAATTGTTGGAACAAGCCCGAGCCACCACTGATCAAGAGAAAAGAAAAGAATTATATCTAAAGTTTCAAAACATTTTAGTCGATGATTTGCCGGCGATCTTTCTGTATAGTCCAACCTACACCTGCGCAGTAGATTATCGAGTGCAGGGTATTGAAACTGGAACGATTTTCACCCCAGCCGATAGATTTACGAATATCAGCAAATGGTATGTGAAAACGAAACGAGTCTGGAAGAGATAGCTTGTTTTGGTTGTAAATTAGTGATCATCCTAAGCTAAAGTTCGGGAGATAAAGGCTCCAAAATCTCTGCCGAGGATTGACAAATTGGTTAATTTCTAGTATAACGATTACCGCATGCCGCGGTGGCGGAATTGGCAGACGCGCTAGCTTCAGGAGCTAGTGGGGGCAACTTCGTGAGGGTTCGAGTCCCTCCCGCGGCACCAGTATTCGATAATCTGCACAAAACTTTTACGTTAAAACGTGAAGACTAGGATATCTAAGACGAGAAGGGTGCGAGAGGATTGTGAGCCAGCGAACAATCCGGTGCGCAGCACCCCGGTACCCGAGCGGAGTGAGGGGGAGTCCCTCCCGCGGCACCACAATAAAAATGACTTTCACTTGATTTCGGTCTTATTGAAAAGTGGACGACGAGCGATCGTCCCCTCCTCAATCTTGCCGAAAGGCACTCGAGAGCGATCTATAATTATCGCTCGAGACTAAAAAACTAACAGATTTATTTTAGCTTCGTGCGTGCGACGCTAAGTATGCGGGTTTTGTAATCCGCCGACTTACTTTAACAACCATCGCATCATAACGAAGGAAAGATAAAAATTTATTATGACAGAAGAAAAAGGACGAACTGGTCAACGTAAACGACGAGTAATAGTTGGCTCGCGTCAAACGCGCCGCCCACCAACTCGTGGTGAAGAGCGCATCGCTAACCCAACTCCCAAAAAACCGGGTGTTGCGCCAAAGAGTCGAGTAGTAGTTCGACAACTTAAAGCCCCGGTTGGTACACCTAAGTTACGCATCTACGCCTTGGGTGGTCTCGAGGAGATCGGTCGGAATTGTACGGTACTCGAATGCGGCAATGACATCGTCATTATCGATATCGGACTGATGTTTCCCGAAGAAGGAATGCACGGTATTGATTACATCATCCCTAACATCAGTTCACTTAAAGGACGGGAAAAAAACATCCGCGGCATCATCGTGACTCATGGTCACATGGATCACGTGGGTGGAATTCCGCTCACTATGGAAAAACTCGGCTGGCCGACAATTTTTACCGCACCTCTTACGGCCGGCATCATAAAAAAACGACAGGAAGAATTTGGTAACGCTAGCAAGCTGAAAATTCAGCACGTTACCAGTGAAAATCGGATACAGCTCGGCAAACACTTTGCCCTTGAACCCTTCCATGTTAATCACAACATCACTGATGCCTTTGGTGCCGCGCTGCATACTCCGTACGGAACTATCTTGTATACTGGCGACTTTAAATTTGATTACACGCCGGTTAATGAAGATCCGGTGGACTTGTCACATATCGCCAGCTTTGGCCTGAGAGGTGCATTGATGCTGATGTCCGATTCCACCAACGCCACCAGCCCCGGACATCAGGTTTCTGAACGACAGGTTGGACAGGAAATGGATCGCATTATTCGCGAACACGAGGGTCGATTAATCGTAGGAACATTCTCATCGTTGTTGACTCGCGTCGGCCAGATTATTGAAACTGCTGAAAAGTATGGTCGCAAAGTATTGATTGAAGGCCGCTCCATGAACAACAACATAGAAATCGCCCAGCAAATGGGTTACATGCGATTCAAGTCCAGCACTATCGTCGAGGCTGGTGAATTTCAACGACTACCCGACAACAAAGCGCTGGTTGTTTGCACGGGAGCGCAAGGTGAAAGGAATGCCGTGCTTATGCGCATCGCCAACAGCGAACATCGTAGTATTAAAATTCGTAAGGGTGATGGCGTAGTATTTTCATCATCAGTCATTCCTGGCAATGAACGCACCGTCCAATCCCTCAAGGATTCGCTGGTGCGGCAAGGAGCCAAGGTCTACCACTACGACAATCTGGACGTACATGCTGGCGGTCATGCTAAACAAGAAGATTTAAAACTAATGATGCGGCTGACCATGCCTAAATATCTGGTTCCGATTCACGGCAATCGTTTTATGCTAGAGGCGCACGCGGAACTCGCGCGGGAAGTTGGCATGCCTAATGATAATATTTTTGTAGCTGAAAATGGTCAGGTGATTACCATTGATAATAGCGGAGCTCGACTGACGCAGGAAAAAGTCATTACCGATTACGTCATGGTAGATGGTTTAGGTGTTGGCGATGTCTCGCAAGTGGTTTTACGCGACCGCGTTCAATTGGCTGATGAGGGGATGTTTGTTGTAATCGCAACCGTCGACAAGAAGACTGGAGCCCTGGTCGGTTCACCGGATATTATTTCCCGCGGTTTCGTTTATATGCGAGAAAGCAAAGAGTTGATCGAAAAGGCCCGTAGTAAAGTTAAGGCTATTCTTAAGGATACCGATGCCCGCTCCCCGACTTTTGAAGACCACCTCAAAAATAAGATCCGGAATGAAATTGGCTCGATGCTGTTTAAACACACCAAGCGCCGACCGATGGTTTTGCCGGTTATCATTAACGTATAAGCTTAATTAAGCTTAAAAAGATGAAGCTAAAAATACCGCCAACCGGCGGTATTTTTGCCCTGTCAAAATAAGGCGGACAGTATAAATCCAAGTCGGCTTGACAAGCTTATATTTTTTTGATAACATCCCTTGTGTTATTAGTTCCTTGGGATTAGCCCAACCAACAACCTAAGCTGAGGCACGTCCCGCGGTTCGGCTATTGGTCGCTAAACTGCGGCGCAGCGAAAAGGTTCTTGGTTCGCGGCTCTGGACAAAATCCGGGAGAAGTTGAGTCAGATTCTATGTCAGTCTGTCTCAACATGAGAAAGGAAGGTGTATCTTCGTGTAGTGGCTATAGATAGAACAAACGCATTAATTTTTTGAGCTTTGAGCCCGGTCGGATCTTCTATCCGGCCGGGCACTTGTTATTTAATGGCTGTTTTTTATTAAAAATTGTCTGAGGCTTTATAGTCTAAAAACCACAACACAAAACCCGCCCGGAAAAACCGGACGGGTTTAATCTTTAGCTGATTAAAAATTATCTGGCCAAAACTTGTGCATCCAGTTCAACCGGCATAATTAATCTGGTGGATAACGTACCACCCGATAATATTGTTCCAGAGACCAGAAGACGCAAGTCAAATGTTCTGCTGGTTCCACCAGCAATAACCATGTCTCTCCTATCCCCATCAACAGTACCTTCCCAGGCCCGTACATTTAACCAACAAGTCTCGTCCGCGGCATTACAATGCGGGTCTTCTGTCGAACTGCCTCCGGTCCCGGCCCAGCTGGCCCAACCAATTAAATTAGCTGAACCACCTACGTTGCGCATTGATGAACCGGACGTAGTGATAACGCTAAAACCAGTGGTCTTCCTAAGACTGAATGAAAAACTTCTGTCTAAAGTAACATCACATCCCTCCGGAGCCGCCACGTTGATCCGGGCGCCGATAACCGTTCCACTCGTTAAAGTAGACATTGGCAGAGCCGTCAAACTAAAACGACCTTCTCCATCACAAGCACAATCCGGTCCACCAGATAAAACCTGCGAATCTAACTCTGGCAAACTGAAATTGGTACTCAGCGAGGCTTCACAAGGTAGTGGACCAGTTACATCCAATAACAGATCAAGTGTCCGAGTGGTGCCTGGCACCAACACCAAAGGTTCAGTAAATAGTGCATGCCAAGCACAATAACCCTCCATCGATCCATCACAGCCAGTAAATTCAACAGAGCCGGGGATATTTGAACGCTCGCCAACTATTCGGACTGATGAACCGGAAGTGGGAACAAAAGATAGTCCTCGGCTAGCCTGAATCCTAAAATTAGCACCGGGCATAACCGCTCCATCTTCACCGGCTGTGGCTCTTACCCGATCCGCAATTACTATCCCCGGGGTTAGAACACTCGTCGGTAATGATACATTGCTCATGGTGGGATATAGCACTTCTGCGCCTGGTACTTCCGGTGGTGTACAGGTTCGTTTGGTTTCTGGACTCTTAGCCTGACGAAGACAACGCAATGATGGAGCTTGACAAGTGCGGGTCTGAATACCGTCTGTACTGCACTCGCTCCAATCACTGCATTTCCAGTATTTTTCAGCGCATCGGCGAGAAGAAGAAAAGGTCAGGGTTCCGATGGCCGCCGCAGCTGCCAAGCCTGCCACAGCCACACCAATCAACACCTTGGTTCGGGTGGTGACTTTAGTTTTAGTAGAAGTCATAGGATTAAGTTTCTTTAAATTCGACATCTAATTTTGATACTCGCTATCCGGCGAAGTAATTAAATTATTAACGTTGTTAATATAACAAAATTCAAAAAATAAACGAATTAAGCAACCATAGCCAGTCTTTGACAAGGGG
>JAHJAU010000005.1 GCA_018813785.1 Patescibacteria group bacterium
AAAAAAGGATGCGAACTTACACCCTGGTCACCTCCCTACTTCAAATAGGTACAATTATTAGCATATCATAACTTACTGATTCTGTCAAGAGTTATTGACAGAATATTCAATACAAATATTTTTAGGCTTAAATAAGCCTTTTTTATCAAATAAAAAAGTCGCGTCATGATGACGCGACGATGTTTAGCTCTTGAGTAAGAAGGGAGTGGGCGCCGACGGACGCTCTCCGAGCAGTTGCTTCAAGTCTTGGCGGGTTAGAGTTTCCCGCTCTTATAGAGCATTAGCAACCAGTAGAAGATTTTCTCGCTGAGCATCGATTAGATCTCTGACTCGTAGGTAGCAATCACCAACGAGTTTCCTGACCTGCTCATCGATGAGTTGAGCAGTCTGTTCGCTGTAGTCACGTTCAACAGCATCCTGCCCAAGATAACCACCAGCATGCTTACCAAAGGACATTTGACCCAAACTGCCCATAGCGTACTTGGTTACCATGGCCATAGCATAAGCTTTGACCATCTCCAGATCATTACTGGCTCCAGTAGTTATCTGACCGATAATCACCTCTTCAGCTACACGACCACCAAGATACGATTCAATCTTGGCGAGCAGTTGTTCTTTGTTTAGTAGATAACGATCAGAGTCAGGTGCAAAATGCGTGACGCCGAGTCCTGGGCCGCGCGGAACACAGGTAACTTTTTGCGGTAGGTCGTGTGCTGGATTGTTGTAACTAGCCAGAACATGGCCACTTTCATGAACACAGACAATGCTTTTTTCTTCCGGGGTTATAATCAATGATTTACGAGCCAACCCCAGCTGAACCTTATCAGCCGCTTCAGAAAAACAAGCGAAGTCGACAATGTCAAGATTTCTACGGGTTGCTTCCAAAGCAGCTTCATTCACCAGGTTTTCGAGATCTGCGCCAGTCATACCGTAGGTGATTTTGGCCACTTCAGCCAAGTCGAGATCCTCAGTCAGCGGCACACCGTTATTGCGGATATGAATGCCCAGAATGATTTCACGACCGCGGACATCTGGCGGCGGCACATGAATATGACGGTCGAAACGACCAGCGCGAGTGATGGCAGGATCCAGCACATCTGGTTGGTTAGATGCGGCCATGAACACGATGCCCGAGTCAGAATCCATGCCATCCATAAGCTGAAGGAACTGATTCAGCGTATTCTGCTTTTCTTCTTGTCCGCCGCTGTGGGTTACACCACGTTTGCGGCCCAGACTCTCCAATTCATCAATGAAACAGACGCAGGGGGCGTTTTCTTTAAGCTTTTTTTTCAGGCTTCGAACACGAGCCGAACCAACACCCACGAACATTTCATCGAATTCTGAACCACTGACGGAAAAGAAGGGTACGCCTGCTTCTCCGGCCACAGCCTGTCCGATCAGAGTTTTACCAACACCTGGTTGACCGACCAATAGGCAGCCTTTGGGCATACGTGCACCGCGTTGTCGGAAACGGTCTGGGTTTCGAAGGAAATCAACGATTTCTTTGACTTCCTCTAATACCTCATCGATACCGCCGATATCAGCAAACGTTTTCTTGCTTTGGCCGTCCAGGCGAACCGCTTTGTCTTGAGTCATGTTGCCAGTGCCAAAAAAACCACCGCCACCACCGCCATCCTTGGCTTTAGCCCGGAAACTGCGAATGATGGTATAACCAATGAAAACAAGCATCACGAGGAATAGGATATTAATCATTGATGATAACCACTGACCCTTGTTATCGCTCACTTCTTCATCGTAGTCGATGGTTTGATTCTGTCCCTCGATTGCCGCGATGACCAGGGGCATGGTTTTGCTGGAGGTGGTAGTAACTCCACCACTTCCATCTTTCCGTTCACCTACAATCCGATCACCATCGATATGGATCTTTGTGAGTTGGCCATTCTCGATCAAGTTAATGAATTCGCTAGTTGAAATCTCTTGTGGTTGATTGTGGAATAACCGGATACAGGTCGCAACCGCAACCAGAGCAAACACCAGACCGCCGATCAAGAGTAGAATTTTTACATTTCTAGACATCGATTCTCGCCTCCATTTTTTAATGAAAAGACCAAGCCCTTGCAGGGGCTTGGTAAATTAACCAAGTATTAGAGCTTTCCGCAAGCTATTAGAGTAATGCTAATCTAGACTTTCCTTAAAACGGAAAAAAATACGCTCATCATAGCGCAAATCTATATATTCTAAATCCGAACGACGTCCACTAATTTTCTCTTTTAATACTAAGCCCAAACGATCGCTTTGTGTTTCAAACGGGATCATAGTGGTTAAAAAAATATGCCAACCATCTTTTAGAGCCACTTCGATAGTGTCAGCCGCTGATTCAAATGAAAACCAACTAATACCAGAGTTGGTTATATCCGGTAAGCGTTCAGATGCCTCAAGAATGGTTTTTATAATGTTAGCCGACAAGACTTCTTCGCCTGGTTTATATTTAGTTTCCACCTTGCTTCGATCGATTATTAAGGGTAAAGAATTACTGTTACGTTTTTTTTCTTCAGTACTCGGTTCGCTGGTATTACCGTCTATATCCGCTACTTTAACTGACTCTGCCCCCAGTTCACCTATTTCAGCTATCTCCAACCCTTCAGGTAGATCGTTTAGGGCGATACGTTCTCTTTTAGTTAGGTTGCGTATCACGAAGCCGGATTCGTCTAGCGCAAAAAATTCATTGGCTGTATATAATGTTACCGCGATAGTTTTTTCTCGTACCGATACGAGTACTGTGTGTGGTATTTTTTTATGTATTTCAAACTGGTCAAAATAAAAAACTTTATTAATATCCAACGCTACATCATTGGTGTTATAGAGAAAAATTGAAGTTTGTGGAAAAATTAACCAACGTCTTTTTTTAAGGTTCTGCTGCAACATTTCTTGAAGAGTAACTTCAGTTTCAGCTGAAGCTCCCTCAATCTTTATATTATTTATCTGGAAAGTATCACTCCAGAATAAATACCAAAGCAAAACGCAGAAAGCGACCGATAGAGTAATTACGACAGCCCATCTTTTGATTGAACCAAAATCATGAGAACGACTACGATAGGCATTTTTTTTAAACAAAGGATTGCCGTAGCGTCGCCGATTAAAATCACGAATGCCACTACGATTATTTTTTCCGTGATAAATTTTCATTGTTATTTAGAGATAAATTCACGAACCAGCTCAGCTTTGATTTTTGAGCGGGTTAAGGCTAAGGAAATCAATCTATCAAGTAATTGTGGAAAAAGAAGTCCGCTAGCAGTCCATAGTTTAGGGTACATACTAGCTGAAGTAAAACCAGGCAAGGTGTTAATTTCATTTACTACGTACTCTCCAGTTGCAGCATTAAGCAAAAAATCCACCCGAGCCAGCCCCTCTGCCTCAAGAAGAGTAAAAACTTGCACCGCCAACCTGCGCAAATTTTGTGCCAGTTGTTCATCTAACTCAGCCGGAATGATTAATTGAGTTGTCGAGCTGTGGTATTTAGCTTGATAATCGTAAAAGTCACGATCGGGTTTAATCTCTCCCAAGACAGAGGCTTGCGGTTTTAGGTCGTCTAGAACTGCACACTCAATTTCACGAGCGTTTAATATCCCCTGTTCGACGATAATTTTTATATCAAAACGTAGCGCGGTTTGAATTCCCGCCCGCAGCTCAATTGGGTCATTGATTTTGCTGATACCAACCGATGAACCCAGATTAACCGGTTTAACAAAAAGAGGATAACGTAGAGATTTTTCTATCTCATCTATTATTATTTTATCGTTTAGTTGCCAATCTGATTTTTTAAAAGTTACATAGGGAGCGATCGGAATTTTTGCAAAGTTTAAAACACGTTTTTGTAATTCTTTATCCATGCCCAGAGCTGAGCCCAGCACCCGACTACCGACGTAAGGCAGTTCGGACATTTCCAGGAGTCCTTGTAAACAACCATCTTCACCAAAAGAACCGTGAACCAATGGAAAGACAACATCTATTTTTTCGGCTTTTTGACCAGCTGTATTGAGCAAATAGTTTAATCCAGGTTGAGTTGATAGCCATCGCTCCTCACCATTTTCCAGACCATTTTCCAGTCGCCAGACACCATCACGACCGATCTGTACCATCAAAACATTATAATGTTTATGATTAAGTGCAGTTGCTACTGCTTTAGCTGATGCATTTGAAACATCATGCTCAGTGCTGCGACCACCATAGAGCAGTAGAACGTTTAGTTTATTATCGTTCGACATAACTTATTCCACAATAATTCTTGGTAACAATGGATTGATTCGAGTAACCACCTCATAATTAATTGTTCCAATCTTAGCCGCCAATTCTTCTGCTCGAATGTTTTCCTTACCTTGTTGTCCTAGCAATACGACTTCGTCTCCGGGTTGTGCACTCCGAATATCAGTTACATCTACTATGCACATATTCATACAAACCCGCCCCAGTACTTTGGCTCTTTTACCATGAACCAGAACTGAAGCGATGGACGACCAACCGCGATCAAAACCATCCCAATAGCCAATTGGCAGAACAGCAATTTTTGAATTACGGGAAACTTTTTCAGTTAGACCATAACTGATCGGTGTACCACGAGCGATATTTTTTATTTGAACGATTCGAGTTTTCCAAGTTAGGGCTGGCTTTAAGATCACTCGATTGCCAACTAATTTTACGTTTTCTTGAGTAAGTTCAGATGGCCACATGCCATAAAGCGATATACCAACTCGCACTAAATCAAACTGTGTTTCAGGATAAAGTAACGCCGCAGCACTGCAAGCAGTGTGAAGAATTTTTGGTCGACCGATCAGACTTTCAGTTATTGCTACCGCTGTTTTAAAACGTTTAAGCTGCTTCAGAGCATAAATTGGATCCGAAGTATCTTCGATGTTGGCAAAATGCGTGTACAGTCCCTCTAGTTGAATTGATTTTTTTTGCTTAATCCAGCGCAAAAAAGATGAAAGATCATCGATTAACATGCCCTGCCTTGATGTACCAGTTTCAATTTTAAGATGGATTTTTGCCGGTCGTTTTGGTTTGGCCAGTTTAGCCAAGGATAGAATTGTCGGTCGATCGTACACCACTTGGCGAAAACCGGGTTGAATAACGCGATGATGAGCAGTAGATGGTGTGTGACCCAAAATTAAAATATTTGGTTGTTTTTGACCGGCAAATTTTTTCACTTCTTCAGCTTCAATTACTGAGTCTACGCCAAACCAGTCAACCTTTTTACCTATGGCGCGAACCGTGGGGGCAATTCCATGTCCATAAGCATTAGATTTCACCACAGCCATAAAGTTCACTCCGGGTTTAAGTGGACGTTTGATTGCTTCAACATTGGCCACTAAAGCTGACTTTGAAATTTCTACCCAATTTTTTGTTGCTATATCTAACATGTGGCTTACTAATTTTTTGTAATGACACTTCGTCCCAGCATGTAAGGATGAAGCACTTCAGGAACCGCAATATTTCCATCAGCCTGCTGATAGTTCTCCATGATTGCCACCAAGATGCGCCCCATAGCCAGAGCTGTTGCATCATTCATATGAACAAACTCCAATTCACCGGAATTACGTCTAACTCGAGTATTCAGTCGCCGAGACTGATAATCAGTCATTAAGTCTGAGGTGTGCGTCTCACGATAAGCCTGTTGTCCAGGCAACCAACACTCCATATCTATCTGTCTAGCATCTGGACCACCCATGTCACCAGTACAGATATCAACTATTCGGTATGGAATCTGCAGAGCCTGAAGAATGTGTGCTTGGATGGCTACGATAAAATCTTGCTCGGCTCGTGAATGCTCAGGCAGAGTAAATGATTCCATTTCAATTTTATCAAATTGATGTTGACGAATAATGCCACGAATATCCTGACCATAAGAACCAGCTTCACGTCTGAAGGCGGCGGTTAGCGCGACATAGCGCAGAGGCAAATCATTTTCTCGCAGAATTTGATCCATGTGCATTGACCCCAGAGTATGCTCAGCACTGCCGATCAGATATAGATCATCGGACGGTATGTGGTAGCGTTCTTCTTTTGGTTCCAGACGAGACATGCGGGAAAAAGTTCCCGGTTTAATCATGAGTGGTGGAATAACTGGAATAAATGGAGTGTCTAGCAGATCCAATCCAGCATTGCTGATAATCTTTTTAAGAATTCCACGATCAGTTAAGACGGTCATTACATAATGCTGTAGCGCGTATTGAAGAAGCACTAAGTCACCCTTCAAGTAAACAAATCGACTACCAGTTACCTCTGCCGCTGTTTTAGTGTCAATAATATCAAGGGCTTCACCCAATTCTATGTGATCCTTTGGTTTAAAATCAAATTGTGGTATTTCTCCGATTTGTTGACGAACTACATTAGCTGATTCATCTTTTCCGACAGGAACGTCATCAAATGGAACGTTTGGGATTTTATTCAATAAGGAATTATATTCAACCAAAAGTAGACCAAGCTCCTGCTCTAAATTTTTTAAAGCTTCTTTTACGGTGCGCATTTGCTCGATAGCTCCCGTTTTGACTTTAGCGTCATGCTCAGTGGCAATTTTTTCACCGGCCGCATTTTGCTCAGCTCGTTTTATTTCAGCCTCAGATATCAACTGGCGCCGCTTTTCGTCCAGACTTAATAAGTGGTCAATATCCACCTCTACCTTCTTATTGATAACGGCCTTTTTAACCGCCTCAACATTCTCCCGAATATATTTAATATCTAACATATTTTTCTGGTAATTATCGTGATTCATGATGACATTTCGGTAATCTTATCGCAAGCGAGGGTAGTTGTTTCATGTGTATTATTTTTTAGCTAAATTAAGCCCTGAGTTGGTTCTCATAATCTGATACAGCTTGAGCTGATTTGGGATAATCGACTTATATTTGGAGTTAGTCTGAAGGCAAGGATCAGGTTTCTTGTCCAAATTCATATTAAGGTAAATAAAAATCTCCCGATTCGGGAGGCTGATTGAACGTAATTAGTCTGAGCAAAACAACTCACCTCCCGAATAAACCGGAGGCTGATCGCGACAATTGATAAGTGGTGGAAACTATTTCTTTCTTCATAGTGTTATGATGACCGGTCAGACTATCTATTGTCAAGCATTAACTCGCGCAGTCGTGATGTCGAATAACGCTTACGATTGAACGAAGGTAGTTGAACGATCCGAGGCAATTGCTTTAACTCTTTTAACTGAGCTAAAAATTTAGGATGATCTTTTGATTGATCGTGTCCAATACAGATAACATGAGGAGCAATATTTTTTACCATATTCCACTGTCCATCAATATCACCAGGCAGTGCTTCATCAACACAATCCAGTGCCTGCAGCATTAGTATGCGTTCCGTCAGATTATAAACTGGTCGTTGACCTTTCTCTAATTCTGCCCGTTCATCTCTGGTGACGACGACCACTAAACGGTCGCCATATGATTTCGCAATTTTGAGAAAAGCAATGTGTCCTGGGTGAAGCAAATCAAAAACACCAAAAACTAAAACTATTCTTGGTTTATCAGTTACAGTCGTTTTAAGCGGTGATACCACGCAGGTATGGCAGTAATTTTTGGAATGCTTGCTTTCTTTGATTAACTTGTTCATGTTCGTTTTCTGTCAAATCAGCGTATAATTTTCCAAAATTATTTACTAATAATAAAGCGCGATACGGATAGCCAGCGATGATTTTTTCCTCATTTAAAGTTTCAATAATCCGACCTTCTATGGTTGCTTCAGCTGTTCGATAAGAGCCGTCAGGAGTGGCGATTGCCATGACTGTCCTTAACCGAGCTGTGCGTGCCTCTGCTGGAGTGTTTGCCAGTCGTTCAACAACTACTCGAGCTAAGTCTAACCAGCTGGCCTGCTCACCAATCCAACGTTTGGATTTAACCCCCGGAGCGCCTCCGAGCGCATCTATTTCCAAGCCACTATCATCAGCTATTGAAAGCAAGTCAGATTTTCTAGCATAGTATTTGGCTTTTAATAACGCATTTTCTTCAAAGGTAGTTCCGGTTTCCTCTATATCAGCTAATCCAAGGTTAGCCAGAGTTTCAATTTCATAATTTTCAGCCATCAAAAAAGCAGACAATTCAGCTATCTTGGCCGGATTATTTGTTGCAACTAATATTTTCATGTTTTTTCGTTATTTCGTTTGAGTGAGATTTATTTATCAACTCGTTCTTCAGACTCTTCTTCAGAAAGAGGTCGCATCGTTGGAAACAAAATAACTTCCTTGAGACTGTGTGAGTCAGTCATAATAGCTGTTAGTCGATCGATACCTAAACCAAAACCAGCCGTGGGTGGTAGGCCAATTTCTAAAGCTTCAATAAAATCATTATCCATACGCTGAGCTTCTTCGTTTCCGCCAGCTCGTAATTTTTCCTGTTCAACAAAACGACTACGCTGATCAATTGGATCATTGAGCTCTGAAAAAGCGTTGCATAACTCATTTCCATGCCCCAGAACCAACTGAAAGCGTTCTACATATTTTTCATTTCCTTGGATTTTTTTCGCTAATGGTGATAGTTCGACTGGATGATTAATAACGAAAGTTGGATTAACCAGGTTAGGTCGAACAAATTTTTTGTAGATATTATCCATGATGTCGCCACAACCATCAGTTTCAGCTACCTCCACACCCGCCTCGCGCGCAGCATCAGCCAATGAAGCCCTGTCAGTGTATTGATCAATATCTGGCCCACCTTGGTCGATAATCGCCTGACGAAACTCAATGCGTGGATAGGGGGGCGTAAAATCAATCGTTTCTCCGTTATATTCTACTGATAATGAACCGTTAATCGCCTTGGCGATGCGCGGCAGTAATCTCTCAGTTAAATCCATTAAATCGTTGTAGTCAGCATAGGCTTGATAAAATTCAACCTGCGTAAATTCTGGATTATGCAAATGATCAATGCCTTCATTTCGTAAACAACGCGCGATTTCGAAAACGCGTTCCAGACCACCAACCACCAAACGTTTTAAATAAAGTTCTGGTGCGATACGGAGAAAAAGATCTATATCCAATGCGTTATGGTGGGTGATGAATGGTCTAGCTGTAGCACCACCAGCCAGCGGTTGAAGAATCGGTGTTTCAACCTCTATAAAACCTTCTTCCTGCAAAAATTCACGAATCGTTTTAACGATCAAACTGCGTTTAATGAAATTCATCCGCACTTCTGGATTGGCTACTAAATCCATGTATCGTTTACGATATCTTACCTCTGTATCTACTAAACCATGCCACTTGGCCGGCAGAGGTCGCAGAGCTTTAGTTAGTAATTTTACTTCTTTTGCCGACACACTTCGCTCGCCTCGTTTAGTTACAAATACTATGCCGGTAACCTGTATAAAATCACCATGATCAAAAGTTTCTTCAAATAAATCGTAAGATGAATCACCTAGTCGATCACGTTTAAGATGAATTTGAATTCGACCAGTTCCATCTTCTAAATCGACAAAGCTGGCACCGCCATGACCGCGCACAGCTCGAATTCGTCCGGTAATAGTTATTGCATCACCTGATTGTTCCAATTCAGAGAAATGTGCCAAAACTCGCTCGATGGTGTGCGAGCGTTCAGAAGCTGAAGGATAAGGGTTGATACCAGCAGCTATGATTTTATTAAGTTTTTCCAGCCGTACGGCTGATTCTTCAAGTATAGAGTCTGTCATATTTTAAATCATCAACTAATTTCGAGAATACTATAAGTGATTAGACCAACGGGAGCCTGTAGCTCAATTGTTTCTCCAACTCGCTTACCAATTAAGGCTAAACCGAGCGGCGACTCGTTAGAAATTAGGCCTTGAGCCGGATCAGCTTCGGTCGCGCCAACTATCGTTATATTTTTATCTTTCTCCCCGGTTCGTAGTTTAACTTGATTGCCGATCCCAATTGAGTCACTGTCGGTTTTTTCTACTATTTTTGCCCGGGCTATCTGATCATTCAGCGTTATAATTCGACCCATCACCCAAGACATTTCATCCTTAGCATCATGATATTCAGCATTTTCCCGCAAGTCACCCATTTCTTTCGCTTTTTCAATTCGGGTAGCAACTTCTTTCTTTTTTATGCCATTCAGATAATCCAACTCAGCCCGCAATTTTTGCAGGCCTTCCGGAGAAATATAGACAGGATTCACCGACATATTAACTGCTAATTTGAGCTGAATATGAACATAACTGAGGATACGTACCACGAGATTGGATGTCAAGAATCAATCTCGTAAGTTATTTTGGATTGATTCACTTATTAATTCTCCTGGTTCATCTTGAAATAAAAATCCATTATATCCCGAGCAATAGGTGCGGCAGTAACCGAGCCTTCACCACCTTCTTCAACTACAACTGTAATAACAATCTCTGGATTATCAAAGGGAGCGAAAGCTGTAAACCAGGCGTGCGTATTTTTACTACTGCTCCATTGTGCTGTTCCGGTTTTTGCTCCAGCAGTCACTGGTAACAGTGAAAGAGCTCGCGAACTACCGGCTAAAACTGATTCGCGCATACCCAGACGTACTTGATCAATGATCTCCGGGCTAACCACCTGCTCATTAAGCACCACCGTAGAGTGTTCTTCGCGTTGACCTGTTTGAGAAATAATTGCGTTAACTAAATGTGGCTCGATAAGACGTCCGCCGTTGGCAAAAACTGTAGTCATGACAGCAATTTGTAAAGGTGTAACTAAGATATCACCCTGACCGATAGCTAGATGATAAGTGTCACCGATATACCATCTTTCTCCTTTGGTGGTTTCTTTCCATTCTTTTGAAGGCAAAAATCCCTCCCCTTCTCCGGGTAAGTCAATACCAGATTTCTGACCAAAACCAAATTTACGAGCATATTCAATAATTCGATCTACACCCAAGCCTTCCTGATTTTCATATCCACCACCAATGATATAAAAAAATGTATTAACTGATTCCGAGAGGGCTTTAGTTATATTTGTGAGTCCGTGTCCACCAGCCTTCCAATCAGGAAAAAACCAATTATTGATAGCTAGACCACCACTAGAAAAAAATGTAGTACGCGGAGTTATGAGGCCTTCAGTTAGGGCTGCGGCAGCTATAACTAATTTAAATGTTGAACCAGAGGGCAGAGCTGCGCTAATAGATCGAGCAAAAAGCGGATGATTCGGATCTCCTGAAAGAGCCGCGTATTCTTTCACTGAAATACCTTGGGCAAATAAATTATTGTTGAAAGAAGGCAAGTTCACCATGGCTAAAATTTCTCCGGTATTTGGTTGCATGACAATCACACTGCCGCGCTGTCGATTTATTGCCCGTAATTTTTTTTGTAGGATAAGTTGAATTTCGGCTTGTAAATTGGAATCAATGGCTAATTCCAGACTGCTTCCAGGAATACTGTCCTCTTCAGCAATAACTGTTTTTTGTCTGCCTAAAGCATCGACCTCAATGCGACGGCGTCCGTAAGTACCGCGTAAATAATTTTCGTAAGTTTGTTCTAATCCAGTTCGGCCAATACGATCAGTCAGCAGATAGTCTGATTGTTCCAAGTCGTGTTCATTAACGATACTTTCGTAACCGATCAGATGAGCTAGTGAACTAACGCTTTCACTCATTGGATATTCTCGTCGTACACCTTTTACTAGTTGAATCGCCGGCCAACCCGTTGAGGCGATTTCAATCAAGATAGCTTGTTCATAATTTATATTTTCGGCTACTGGAATAGCTTGGCTATGATTGCTAGGATAATCAATTAATTTTTCTTCAATATCACGTGGATTTTGATTTAGAATTTCAGCGATTCGTCCAATCAAATTCTGACGCTCAGTATAAGATTGTGGTAAGTCAGCCGGTGTGATAGTAGCCGTGAAACGTGGGGCATTGCCTACCAATGGTTTACCCAGTCGATCGAACATAACTCCGCGTTCCGCCGGCAACCATTCAATTCGGCTACGGTTTCCCTCAGCTAACTCTGTATAATACCCTCTCTTAAGGATTTGCATTTGGGCTGTTCGTAACGCTACAGCAATCAAACCCAATAGCAGTAAAATCAGAACGATATGCAGTGTCCGAACCGAAATAGAAGTGCTCAACCGATTATTTTTTTCCTCAGCCGGGCGACTTTTTCCGCCCCAATCAGCCATAGTATCGTCAACAAAAATCGGAGCATCGCTAGTTGGGATGCAACTACCGGTGGAGCCACTCACCTCCCCCATGGGAAAAAATGAAATCTCATCTGAATTGTCTCCAGGTAATTTAATCATGCGAATTATTTCAGCAAGATGAATCGACTCATGTAACTACGCACGCCTCCGCTAGCGAAACGTAATAGTAGAGCGAGCGCAACCTGTACCGGAACAGTTGCTAAAACCAGCAAAAAAGCATAACCAGTAGCTGGATGAAAAAAATCTGCACCAGAAAGCATTTTTAAAATTGAGCTAAAAAGATAAACCAACAAATGTATCAATAAAAAGATGGCGGCATTGACGCCAGCTACTGCTCCAATCGTATGGTGGGTTAATATTCGATGAAGAAGAATGGCTACGATTATTACAGTTAAGACAGCTGCACTGGTGTAGAGGCCAAAGATTGTTGGTGATAATGCATCAGTTATTACACCGTAAACGACCGCTGCGGCAACGGCGGTCGAAAAATGTAATCCAAGAGCTAGAGACGAGATGATAATTAAAGGCAGGCAAATTAAATTGAGCGGCCAAGGAAAAACTGATAAACCAGCGCTATGTAGTATTGATAAAGCCAAAGTTATTAGCAAAATGACGGCCACTGTTCTCATAAATTATTATCAGTTAGCACTTGAACAAATACTGGATGTTCTGCCTGACCAAAAGGTTCAACTAAAGCGGTTTGAAATGGTTTCTGACTATCTTTGTGAATTTGTTCGATTATGCCAATGATTAGACCGCGTTTGATGCCCGGTTCGATACCTGCAGTTATCACGACATCTCCAGCTGAGATACGTTCATCTTGTGGTATAAGCGATATAGTCATACTTAACCCACGATCACCCTCAAGTAGACCCATAGTGGTATCTGTTCCACCTTGAATTGAGACTGCTAATTTACTGGCTGAGTCTAACAGCAACAAAACGATAGCTGAATTTAACTGCACTGATTTTATTTTACCAATGATAATGCCGTCACTAACTACCACTGGTTGGCCGGGCTTTAAACCATCAGCTGCACCACGATCAATTATCAAACCACGATTAGTCGCATTTGGAGATTCAGCCACCACTCTAGCTAAAACTATCTGACCAGTTTCTTTTTCCTGAAAACTTAGGGCGCCTTTTAGAGCGGCATTCTCTGCAGCCAGTGTTCGTAACTTAGAATTTTCTATTAGCAATTGTTCGAGTTGAGTAATAGTATCCGCAGTACACTTGCGCTTTATTTCGTCATTTTGCACCAAATTAGCGCTAAGCTGGTGAATCGGCTCTGCCGTCCGAAAAAGTAGTGTGGTCAAGACACCAGTTAGAGCTGAAAACACTCCTATCAAGTGTAAAAAAATCAGCAGAACAATTAAACCAGCTATGGTTACAGCAGTTTGTTGTGGGTTTAAAATTTTCATACTGGTTTTAAACTAGTAACCCCAGGTTGGTACCCGGGGCAACGTTTATTGGTCAGCGATAAGATTTACGGTTCACTCAACCAGTCATTTAATCGGTGATCTCTAACTGAAAGCTCCGATTATTTCTTGTTGACGTTCTTGTGAGGATGGTAGGGCTACGGTTTGAAGCAATCTCATATCATCCAGTAGAAATCCGGCACCGCGTACCACACAGGTCAGTGGGTCATCAGTGATGCGTACCGGTATTTCTGCTGCATTGGAGATGACCGTATCCAATCCCTTTAAAAGCGCACCGCCGCCAGTAAGTACAATTCCACGTTCATAGATATCTGCCACTAATTCTGGTGGAGTTATCTCTAGTGCCGCCTTAATACTTTCAACGATTTTTTTAACTGATCGAGCCAGTGCCTGACGAATCTGTTTATCGTTGACGAGAATTTCTTTCGGTAATCCAGTAATCATGTCCCGACCGCGCATTTCTATCTCCAAGGGCTCATCAAGCTCCATGGCTGTACCGATACAGATTTTAATATTTTCTGCGACTCGTTCACCTAGCATTAGGCTGAAATTTTCACGTGCGTAATTAACGATATTTTTGTTCATCTCATCACCGGCAACGCGTAATGATTTCCAGGTAACCACTCCTCCTAAAGAAATGACTGCGATTTCAGTTGTTCCACCGCCAATGTCTACCACCATGTTTCCGACCGGCTCAGTTATCGGTAGACGGGCACCAATGGCTGCAGCCATAGGCTCCTCAACTAGATACACTTCGCGTGCACCAGCGTTGAGTGCCGCATCTTCTACGGCTTTGCGTTCCACCTCAGTTAAATCAAGGGGTACACCGATGACAACTTTGGGGCGAGGCATCATAGCAAAACCACCATGATGAATACGCTCAATAAAAAATTTGAGCATTTTTTCAGTAACTTCAAAGTCAGAGATTATACCTGAGACCAATGGTCGAACGGTAGTTATGTGAGCAGGAGTTTTGCCGATCATATCTTTGGCTAGTCTTCCGACAGCCACTATTTGACCCGTCCGCGAGTTTAAGGCAACAACCGATGGCTCATTAACCATAATGCCTTTGTCTTTGCAATAAACCAGAGTATTAGCCGTACCCAGGTCTATGCCCAAATCTTTAGAAAATTTTCCCCAGAAACTATTGAACATCTTTTTTATTCATCAATATTATAAAGCTGAGTGGAATCGTCACTAGTATATAGAAAAGACAGGTAAAAAGACAAGAGAGGGTTAAATCATTCATTTTATAAAAATTTTGGTCAATATTAGGGTAATGTTGAGGTTGGACTTAGCTAGATAAACTATTGGTTATTATTGCCTGTGTCACTAGCTACCGAAATAAAAAACGATTCCACGACGGTCATGATAGCTACGATCAATAATGCGTTCCACCAGGTCAGCATAGCTTTGCTTTGCAGGAAAAGCAGAGTAACGATTAGCAAAGCGGTGATAACTGCCTGACGAAACGAAACTGCTACCTGACGCGAAAGCAGTAATCGTTTTTTTAAGATAAATACACGTGAAATGAATCCGAGAACGGAAAACATGCCAGTCAACGCCAAAAATATACTAATATAAAAAATTGCCAAAACTACAAAGTTTGAACTAGTCGGGTCAATCATAGTTATAATCAGAATCACCGCTCCCCATGAAAGAACGGTGCCAGCCAACATCAAACTTAGGTATTGCCGAAGAGTCATATAGTAACTATATAAAGTTGAACCGAAGTTTTAAAGTCATTGCTAAGAAGTAGTGACAATTTTTTGCAAAAAGTCTTCTCCGAGACAGGCGTTGGTTTCTTTGATTAGCTCTGGTTCAGCCAGACGAACTTCCTCGGCTAGAACAGAAATCGAGCAACTGACTGTGGCTGTACCGTTTTTAAATCTTTTGACACGCATATTTTGTGCAGCCTCACCAAATCTATTTTTTAAAGCCCTGGCTACGGCATCAGCCACTAAAGCAGTTTTAACCTGCTTGATTACTCCAGCCCGTTTCAGTGAAGCGGACATTAAGTTGTTGATATGCTCAATCATTCATTTAAAGTATTAACGCGTTCGATATTCACAAATATCAGCAAAATCGCAGTACTGACAATTATGAGCTGATGGTGAGGCTGTAAAATCCCCCTTAATAATCGCCTGGATCGTTTCCTCAATCCCCTCCTCCAACTTACTTATATCTTTATCTGAACCAATAAACGATTGTTTAGTGTCATTTTTTAAATATTGGAAGGTTAATTTTGCTGGTCGAAGATCAAGAACCTGCTTAGCTGCTAGCTGGTAAAGCAATAATTGACGTTTATCATCAGGTAACAGCTTTTCTTTTGGTGATCCGGTTTTATAATCAATAATTTCATGCGAGCCATCGGGTAACAAATCGATTCGATCAATTTTGCCATGAAACATGTAACCGGCGATTTTGAGACGAAAGGATTTTTCCAACAAATGAGGTTTAGGTCGATCGGTTACGATGCCTTCGTAAAAATTGGTTAACATTTTACGTCCGACTTCCCGAAAATCTTCTCGCTCTTTTCCACTGCGGTACCACTCATCTATCCAACAATCCTCGTAAATTTTTAGTAATTCTGTCTGACTTACGGCTAGTTTTTTTGAACCTTTTGTTTCTTCAGTAGTGAATAAGCTTTTTTGAGTTTGGCTTTCCCTACAAGCCAATTCATTCATGAATCGCTCCAAAGTGGCATGTATGGTTTTACCGAAACTCATTACCGCCTTACCGAAAATTGGTAAACGCAATACGTGCGCAAATTTATATTGCAATGGACATTTATAGTAAGCTTCGAGCTGGGAAAAACTAAAGGATGTTGGCGTCACCATTCGATCCACGGGGTGTTCATTGGATTCTTCCGGTTCAATTTGAATTTCAGCCAATCGTCTTAATGACGGTGCAATTTCCGGTTTATCAAAACCAAGCTCCATTAAAAATCGTGATAATTTCTTTTGTCGTTTCCCACCGTAGTCCTCAGCCGAGGACAGAAATAATCCATCGCGTGCCCGGGTCATGGCCACATAGAAAAGACGTCGTTCTTCTTCGAGATGCATGTCACCATCCGGTACGATTTCTTTGGTTAATTCTTCAGGTAATTCAATTTCTCCACCGCGACGATTGGTTGGAAAACGTTGATCAACCAAGTTCACGATAAACACGTATGGAAACTCTAATCCTTTGGCTGAGTGAACAGTCATTATTTGAACCATGTCCGGACCAACATTTGGGTCGAAAGTCAGCTGGCCGGTAGCACCGGACTCGCGTTCTAACTCCAGTTCTTGAATAAAATGCTTTAAATTTGGTTCATCGTGTGATTCTTCGTAACGTTTAATACGCTCTAAGAATTGTCTGATCAACTCGCGATTTTCATATTTTTCAATTGTTTCTGAACCAATAAAAAAATTAATATAACCAGAGGCGTATAAAAAACGTTTAAGCGTGGCTCCTACCCCTTCTTTACGAAGGCTTTGCGAATGTTCACTAAGATGGCTCAATAACCGATCCAACACTTGCTGTCCTTCAGTTGATAGAGTGGTTAAAAGATGTCGTCGCTTGATAGTTTCGTAAAGCGATTCACCCTGACGATTCTCAGCCGTATGAGTCAGCTCGATTAAATCTGCCCCGGGTAAGTTGTAAGGTGGAGAGATTAAGACACGATAAAGCGCCGCACTTTCATGATAATTATCAAGTAATTTTAAATAACTGATGCAATCTAGGATAACCGGCTTATTGTATAAGCCTTTAAGTGCTAAATATTGAAAAGGAACATTGCGTCGTTGTAGTTCAGTCGTAAATGGATCAGCCTGACTGTGTGAGCGTACTAAAATGCAGAAGTCATTCCAGCTGTGATCAGGGTGACTTTCTTTAAGTTCGATGAGTGTATTAATCACCTCGGTTACTTCGTCACGCAAAGTGGCAAAGTGCAGATGAGATACTTCAGCTTGGCCGTTTCGGTGAGCTGTCAGATGTTTATTCATTCCTTCTAATCTGGATTCTAAACGATTTGGGTTATTGTGCTGGATGAAACGATAGGAATTATCCAGAATTTGCTGTAGCGATCGATAATTGATGCTTAAAATAACCTGCTTAGCATCGGGAAAGTCATCTTTAAATTGTAAAATATTAGAAATAGAAGCCCCTCGAAATTTATAAATAGATTGATCATCGTCGCCAACCACGGTGATATTGCGAGCTGTACCCGCTAACATTTTTATCAGTTCATATTGAGCCCAATTAGTATCTTGAAATTCGTCAACAACGATATATTTGAAACGAGTTTGCAGTTCTTTCAATATATTTGGACGTTTTTTTAACAAATTTATGGTGTGTAGATGTAGGTCGCCAAAATCCATCACACCTTTTTCAAGTAAAAGTTGTTGGTAAGTGTGATAAGCATCAGCTAATTCCTGCAATCTAGTTCCATCAATTGCACCAACAGCTCCGGTGTTATCCTTATTAAGCACGATATTTTGGGCATATTGCCAGTACTCTTCTGGTCCGATTACCTCATCCTTAGCGCGTGAGAAATGTTTTAATAACGCCTGAACAAACTTTGTCGGATTACCAGCCGGACGATAGTAATCCAGGTTAAACCGGTCAAAATTATTGCGCAGTAACAAATAACTATCGAGTTCATTTAATAAACGACAATCTGTCGGTAATCCGGCTTGTAAACCATATTCCTGTAAAATACGCTGACAAAATGAATGAAAGGTCATCACCCACATGTCCACGTAACCTAACGGCATTAGCTTGTCGATACGCTCCTCCATCTCGCCGGCAGCCTTATCGGTAAAAGTTAACGCTAAAACTTCCTCTGGCTTAGCTCGTCCGGTGGTTACCAACCAGGCCATTCGTCGTGTGATGACCATGGTTTTACCAGTGCCGGCACCAGCAACGATCAGTTGCGGCCCTTCATTATGGGTTACAGCCTGGACTTGTTCCTCGTTCAGGCCAGCAATAATCGTAGCAATATCCGACTCAACTTCAGTTTTTCCGGGTTCAAAGGTTGACATTATTTGGTAATTCAATTACATTTTAACACCTTTCGAGATTAACACCTTTTGAAAAAGGAATAGTCAATGTTTGCTCAATCGGCCACGCATACTATTGTCTTGATCGACGATGAACGTGACACTCTAATATTGATTAGCCGAACTTTAATGAGGGCTGGTTATCGAGTAAAGGCTTATTCCAATCCTCTAGTAGTTCTGGAGGCTTGTCAGCGTCGAGAGCTAGAATTCGATCTATTGTTGACTGATCTGGACTTACGATCTGAATCTAGTTTGACTGGAAGTGGTGTAATAGCCGAATTGCGTAAAAATGGTTTTACACAACCCATGATCTTATGGTCAGGCGGTGATGATATTCACGACCTGAGTCCTGGAGAGGGTGGGCCAGATCTGATCATGAGTAAAGGTGGCGCCTTGGCTCTGATCACCAATATTCGTCAACTACTCAAACAAACTTAGCCACCACAATTGTTAGACCTCGCTATTTCTGGCGGGGTCATTTTATTACAATGCCACGACAATATAAAGATGACATAATTTCTGTCAATTTTTGTATTTATATTGAATCAGTGATTCATGCAGTCAGGCTAAATAAAAAACCAACCCAAGGAATACTCTGGGCTGGTAGAGAATTAACATTAACGCCGACGTCGGAGAAGTTTGAGTGGCAGTTCACCCAACTGGTCATACCAGTCGATTTCCCGGTCACTCAACACCAAGATATGAATTCCACGTTGTTCGTACAGCAGACGTACTTTATCCGGTTTTTTATTTGAGGCCTTGCATTCAAGACCATGAATCAAGATTTCTGTTCCGTCATCTTCGGTCCAAATATATTCGTCGCCGTTGAAGACAAAATCCGGAACAAAGATTCGAGCTGTCTTAAGCGCGCTGTCTTCAAGCTGCGCTCTCCTAAAGTTTCTGTCATTTTTGATTCCGAAACTTACATCAGGTGTGAATTCGATACCCAGGTCAGTGAGAAGTCGCGCAATCTTCAGCTCACCCAACGTGCAGTAGTGGTAGCCAGCTAAGGCATAGACACTGTTTCTACAGCCAACATCTTTGCTAACAAATTTTATAGCAGTCCAATTGGCTTCTTTGACTGGTCGAAAACGATTCCGCCTTTTTTTCTTGCTCATTCTCCCACCGTCGATCGTCTGATAAAAAGGTCTCCTTTGACCTTAAACAGTTGAGTAGATTTAAGCAAGTCCTCAAACCTAAAAAGTGTCAGCTAGTTTTAAAAACCAACTGACACTTTATCGACTCTCCGATTTAATTAGCGATCGGTCGATGTTTGAGGTCACGATATTTGCGAGCAGTTCTTTCGCGAGCTAGTTCTCGTTCCAGTGCCGAGATGGCTGCCGCTGCTGCCACTTCATCAATATCACGTTTTTCTTCAAGAGCTTGGCGAGCTCGCTCGCGCGCTTCTTCAACTTTTTGCAGATCAAGTTCTTCGGCTCGCTCAGCAGAGTCCGCCAGTAAAATTACTCGACCATTTGGTTGAACTTCTAAGAAACCACCAGAAACTGCCAGATATTCCTGCTGCCTCTCAAGATGCAAAGTAATCATACCCGGCTTCAAACTCGAAACCAGCGGAATGTGTCCAGGAAGAACTGTGATCTCACCGGCTTGAGTGGGAACGGTAATACCATCAACTTCTTTCTTCTCAACCACTCGTTCGGGAGTTGTTAGTTCGAATATTAATTTCATATTTCCGGCGTGATTTGGCTATCATTAGCCAAAATTAAGCTCAGTTTAGGCAGTGGTCTTCTCTTTGTGCTCAATGGTGGCCTGCTCAACGTCTTTCATGTTGCCCTGCATGTAGAAAGCTTGTTCGGGCTTGTCATCATGAAGTCCGGCCAAAATTTCCTTAAAACCGCTGATTGTATCTTTGAGCGGTACGTATTTACCTTCACGACCGGTAAATGTTTCAGCCACAAAGAACGGCTGCGATAGGAATTTTTGAATCTTGCGGGCTCGTGACACGATCAGTTTGTCTTGTTCAGATAATTCTTC
>JAHJAU010000019.1 GCA_018813785.1 Patescibacteria group bacterium
ATCGAACTAGGTCACGAAGTCGGACAACTAGAAGAATATCTACCAGCCGATATTCACGGCATTAAAAATGATGACGGTAGCGTTAGACAACCCGGCATACGTATTGGCATAAAGGCAACAAAATGGAACGGTATTTGGTTTGACTTGCCGGGTGACCAGTTTAACCACTCTGACGCGCACGTATTAGTAAAGGTAGGTACAGGTAGAGACCATCTTTTTGCTTATTTTAAAAAAATAAG
Organism: Patescibacteria group bacterium; assembly: GCA_018813785.1. Taxonomy (GTDB): domain Bacteria; phylum Patescibacteriota; class Patescibacteriia; order SG8-24; family SG8-24; genus JAHJAU01. Next base: position 240 of record JAHJAU010000019.1, read on the forward strand.
CGTCTTCAAAGACAAGGTATTGCAAAAAGGTAAGGATATCGGGCTTCTATCAGAGAGTGAGGCTGATTCACTATACGACTCTCTACCCACCTTTAAGCCTATACCTGCATATATTTGTGGCTTTGCTTCTGTCCAAGACGAATATACAGAGTTGGATTACAAAGGTAAGAAGGGCAGAAAAAATTACACGATCACAGAGTGGCGCGGATCAATTAAACCTGGTGATTTAGAAGGCATTAGCAGGATACTGGAGATTGAAGGAAAGATAACTTTTGAAGGTATAGGAACTTTCTCACACGATAAGGGCTATCTGTTCAACGCAGGGAGCTTGCGTTGGCAAAAAAATGACTGGGATGAGCTAATTAAATTACTATGAGGGCTGTAATACTAGCGCGCGTATCAACGGAAGACCAGCGCGAAGCAGGCAACTCGCTCCCCGCGCAAATTACTCGTATTGAGGCATACTGCAAACGCAATGGATTCGAGGTCGCGAATCAGCACAGCTTTGATGAAAGTGCTTATAAGGAACGCCGCGACCAATTTGATAAAATCCTCGAAAAACTAAACAAAAGCAAGAATGTGATGGCGGTCTGCTTCGACAAAGTAGACCGCTTTTCGCGTAACGTGTTTGATGTTCGCGTCGCTACGCTCTATGACATGGCAATCAACGGCAAGATTGAGCTGCACTTTGTTTCTGACGGGCTGGTAATTCATAAAGACATATCCGCCGCAGAAAAGTTTCAGTTCAGCGTAAGTCTCGGACTCGCTAAATACTATTCGGACGCTATCAGCGATAACGTAAAGCGCGCCTTTGAAGAAAAACGCAGAAATGGCGAGTGGACTGGTAAAGCTCCCCTCGGCTACATGAACATCAAGACCGATGATGAGAAAAGCGACATCATACCAGATCCGCAAACCTCGCATATCATCGTTGAGATGTTCGAACTGTATGCCGCCGGAAAAGGCTCAATCCGCACTCTGCAAGATAGGGCATACGACATGGGATTGCGCGGCAGAACCGGAAAGAAGGCAGGGAGCAGTATGATTGCCCACCTGCTAAACAACCCCTTCTATCATGGCGTTGCTCGCCTCCCCTCGACTGGCTACGAATATCCGCACCGCTATCAACCGCTTATCAGCAAAGACCTATTCGACCAATGCCAAGCCCGGATGAAAGGCTGGAGCAAGAAGCGGTTCAAATACGCCGCCAAGCCTTTTGCCCTACGCGGTTTGGTTAGATGTTCCAAGTGTGGGTGCGCCCTTAGCCCGGATGCAAAGAAGGGTGGAAAATACGTTTATTACGCCTGCACGAACGCCAGAAAGGATATCTGCAACAAGAAGATACATGTACGTGAAGAAGAGCTCCTAGAGCCAATCAGTGGCATTTTCGAGGCTTTTGACGCTATTCCGCAATCCACGATAGACGGATTAATTGACGCGTTAAAAAAGACGCATGAGGCTAAGACTGAATTCCATAATCGGGAAATCAGCAGGCTACAGACCGAATACAACACCCAGCAAGCGCGACAGGATAAGCTAATGGATTTATTACTCGATGGCAGTATTACTAAGGCAGACTACGACAATAAATGTAAGCAAATCAAGGAACGCCAGCACAACATCAACATCGAGCTAGAAGAATACACCAACGCCGATGAAAGCTACATTATTAGCGCAACCATGGTATTAAATCTAGCTAAGAACGCCCTCACGCTATTCGAAAGTTCGAAACCCGAGGAAAAGCGCGAGATTCTGGGATACGTACTTTCGAACTCGGTTTTTGACGGGGAGAAACTAATACCAGAACTGAAGAAACCCTTTGATTCTATTGCAGAATCAGCCCGGCAAGCACTCGCCATGAAATCGAAAAAGAGGGCTTTTGACCCTCTTTGTCCGATATGGCTGCGGGACTAGGACTCGAACCTAGATTAACTGGGCCAGAACCAGTCGTCCTACCATTAGACGATCCCGCAATGTTTGAATTTCGAAATGAATAACCAATCCACCAACCCCTCACCCGACAATTTTACCACCAAAAGTTGCAGCAATTTTGTCCGCATCAGTGATTGATTCTGCAGTCACCAACTGCAATCCTGACCGCACTGATTCCGTCACAAATTCCGTCGCGGCGACGTCATTATGCTCCACCGCATCATTTTTTTCAAGACTGACACCTTCAACAATAATCTTTCGCCCTAATGCGCCAGATAAGGCTTCTTCCAAAACTGTCCGAGTACGAACATCATTCAGTTTATCTTTATAAAACCTAAAGCCAGAACCAAGCCGCACTTTCCGCCCAATCACCTCAACTGGCTTAACGGCCCCCAATAAAAATGACAGCGATTGACTAACCTTAGAAACTTTTCTGACACAATCCAACCAAACGCTCCTAACCTCTTCGATTGTGGCCGCGGCAGCGGTATTCTCTTCTTCTTCTGTCGAAGGCTCCGACGATTGCTCGTTGGCCGTAACTTCGAGCGGCTCTGACTCTTTTTCAGCTACCGAATCAAGTTTGGAATCATCAGTGACCGTCGCCGACTTAATATTCTGTACGGGCAAAAAATTATCTTTGGCCTCCTGTGTCCGGCGATCCATGTCACCACTATGATTGTCACCCTGACCAGCAGTACCGATCTGACAAATGATCACTGCTGCCAATTCTAATGGTAGTTGGGCTGGATGACTGGCTTTTAACTCCCGACGTTTCTCCAATAACACCTCGAGTGCACGAATCAAAAACGGCAATTCAGCTACTTTGGCCCAACCGGCTATTCGCACCAATCGACTCTCATCTAAATCAACCTTAAAAGCATCAGTTTTACCGCCAGCTAATTTAACCAGCATGGTTTGACGCAATATCTCCGTGGCTTCGTCCGTCAACTGCTCGATATCCGCACCGGCATCCAACGCCTCGCCAATCGTCGCCAGGGCTGTAGCCGTAGCGCCGGCCAATAAGGCATCGACAAACTTGGCTGACGACTCCCAGTCAGATCGCGGCAAAATCGCCAGTGCCAATTCATCACTGATCTGCTGATTGTCCGCCACAGCCAATAACTTGCCCAACAATCCTTCAGCGTCCCGCAGACACCCCTCGGAATGACGTGCAATTTCAGCCAAAACACGCTCGCTCACACTGACCTCCTCCAGAGTGGAAATCGACTGCAGACGTTTAATAACCGCGTTCACCGAAATCTTACGAAGATCAAACCTCTGACAACGGGAAATCACGGTTGCTGGAAGTTTTTGCAGTTCAGTTGTCGCCAACAAAAAAAGAACGTTAGGCGGCGGTTCTTCCAAAGTCTTCAATAAAGCATTAAACGCCGAGGTTGAGAGCATGTGCACCTCATCGATAATAAACACTTTATACTTCAGATGCACCGGAGCGAAGCGCGCATTCTCGATAATATTCTCGCGCACCGCATCAACGCCCGTGTGTGACGCGGCGTCCATCTCAATAATGTCCAGACTGCCGCCTTCGGTTACTGCCAGACAGTTGGTGCACTGATTGCAGGGTTCACCAGAATCTGCCGGCCGCTCCAGACAGTTCACTGCTTTGGCAAAAATTCGCGCCGTGGTGGTCTTACCGACACCGCGTGGTCCAGCCAATAAATAGGCGTGAGCTATTTGCCCCGACAAAACTTCATAAGCCAGTGTATTCTTAACATGATCCTGACCGGCGATATCCGACCAGGACTGAGGACGATATTTTCTGTAAAGTGTGGCCGACATGTTGGGCGTACAGTTTCAACTAAGTATAATAGAACAGCGGTCCGAGAGACCGCTACTTTATTAGCCGCTCTAACCGAGCGGATTGCGCTTAATAATATTCTCGACAGCTGCCCAGCGAGACGGGGCATTCTTCGGTACCAACAACACCACTTCATCTCCTGGTTCACCTTTAAAGTAAGTTACGCTGGCTTTCAGGATATTCCAACGACGATTCTCGGAAGTAGCATAGAATTCACCGATCGTCTGATCGTAACTAAGAGCACCAATCAATCTTGATCGTTCGATTGGTCCGATCTGTTTGTAGATGAACGAACCTTTGGGGGTGATGGTCAGCTTTAACATATCACCTTCGACCAATTTGGATTTGGAAGCGTAGTTTGGTGGTACTAAGTAACTCTTGCCGTCCGAACCAACCATGCCCCGGCCATCAAACACACCCTCAACCACTCGACCATCAATCGGCTTCAGCAACGACAAATCCTCCCGATTAGCATTAGCCACCAGTCCTTTTTCGTCTGACATCGATAAAGCGATTGATTTTAATTCTGTCTGCGCGTCTGCTTCAGCCCCAGTCTCCAACAGACGAATCACGGCTGTGATCTGTTGCTCCACCTGTCGCAAAACCTTGAGCGCGATATTTAATTTATTGGAATCGGCGTCAGTAGCTGCTTCACTGCTGTCGGCCGAGGAAATTTTCGATTCAGGTTCAGACCCAATATCGTTTAAAAAAGTATCGTGTCCAGCCGCACCTAAAATATCATTAGTATCTTCTATGTTTAAATCATCAAACAAACCGTTATTGCTACCGACTGGGTGATTGATCTGATTAACCCCATCCTCCAATAAGTCGTCACCGAACTGATTTTGATTATTGTTAACTGGTTTCTGATTTGCCAGATCATCGTCAGTTACTGGCTGATCTTCGACTCGAATCGTTTGTTGCGCCTGCAGAAAACTGGTTAAGGGCCTGGACTGAGCCGAATCGTCGTCATGACTAAAATAACTTACCGGTTTTGTTTGGTTATCCATATAATTATGGCCGTTTTTATTTGCTTGCTGTGTTTATTAATAGTGCCGAGCAGTTCGTTTTTGGCTCGTTGCCCGTCCACCGTACCACGACCAAAACCCTCAGTCAACTGCTTTTTAAGCCTAAAATCGGCGGTTCTGGCCGCCGATTTTCTGAATAATTTAATAAAACTTAGATGGTTGATCCCCGAGCACTGGTGTCAATTGGTGCTTTGCTAGCCAGTTGAGTACGAGCCATGATTTCCTGCTCAACAATAGTGCGATCCCGGCCATACTTAAGACGAGCCAGTTGTTTAATCGCCGCGGCCAACTTTTTATTGCCGACTACCATCGGTGGTGATTTCATGACAAATGGCCGTGACACCGTGTTGTCGATCAACAATTTAGTGTTCCAATGAATCTTATCAACGTTCATTAAATCATAAGCATTAAATACCGGTTCAAACTCCTTTTGTAAAAATTCCGCGTCATCTATGCCAACTCGACCGACTAATTTAGTACCAACATTACCAATAACCGCGTCTCGAATTTCGGTATCGCCCTTCGGTGCTAACTGAGCGATATACTGATGAGCGATCGTCAACGACAAACGATATTTGCGAGCCTCAGACAAAATCGTCGCGATCGACGGAGTGATGAAGTTCTGAAACTCGTCAATGTATAAAAAGAAATCATGACGATCTTCTTTGGGTGTGTCAGCCCGTCCCATGGCGGCCATCTGCAATTTGGTAACCATAATCAAGCCGAGCAAATTAGCATTGATGTCACCTATCCTGCCCTTGGACAAATTTACCAATAAAATCTTTTTGTTATCCATGACCTCACGAAAATCAAAGGCTGATTTAGTCTGACCGATAATATTGCGCATCATGGCATTTTCCACGAATCGACCAACCTTCGAAATTATATAGCCAAACATTTCCGATTTATGAAAGTCCGAAGTTCTGGCCACCTCGTTCTCCCAGTACGAACGCACCACTGGATCAGTGACCTTAGCCACCCACTTCTTTTGATACTCTGGATCAGTAACTAAACGCGGTACTTCAGCGATGGTGCCCGGGCTGTCTTTGTCGGCCATCAGGGTCAGCATGAGATTACGCATAGTATGCTCAAACATCGGACCGATCATTTCTGGTGGAAAAAGTTTATAGAAAATAGCGATCATTTCACCCACAACAAAATCTTCCATTTCTTTGGATGGCGCCTCGAGCATGTTCAGACCCAATGGACGATCGTGATCTGATGGATCAAAAACAATAACATCCTCCGCTCGTTCCTTGGGAACACAAGATAGCGCGGTTTCCACCAAGTCACCATGCGGATCAATAACCCCCACGCCAAAACCAGCTTTGATATCCTGCTCAATTAAAGCAGCCATATATTCCGACTTACCAGAACCGGATCCACCAATGATATACGTATGGCGAAAACGATCATCATTTTTTTGATGTACTTCGGTAGTTACGCCGCGATATTGTGCTATACCCAGCAATAATCCTTCTTTGGGAATATTCGCTGGTGGCGGGGATTTACGTGCCAATAACCACTTGATGTTCGGTGTTTCGGTTGACGGCAGCGGCATATGATAAATGCTCGCCAACTCATCGCCAGTCAGCACGAACCTCAATTTTTCGTCAAAATGACGAAAAATAAAATCCTCAATTATTTTCTGTGGTTTCTTATTGGATCGCACCAGCTCATTACCATAATTTGGTACGTTATATTGTGAAAATGCACCGACTATATTATTAAGATACGTCTGGGCTTTGGCCAAATGCTGTGCTGACGCAATAATCCGAATATTCACATCAAGTCCAAACTCAGCAGCCTTCTCTTCAATGGACTTAACCATCTCTTGCTCACGCTCAGACATGCGATGCTCTTTCTTTTCAGCGGACGATTCACCTGGCTTGGTTGTTTTAAAATACTCTTTCAAAGTTTTTATAAACGTATCGCCCTTTAGCGCTTCTTTAAAGTCTTTGCCTTGATGCATTTTACTTGCGATCTTCAAACCAAGTTCACGCCAACCAGCTTTGGCTGAACGCACCACTATCTGCACCGCGGCCCCATCGCCTTTTTCAACTTTAGAAATTGAATTAGTGACGGCATTCAATGGATCAGAATCCATCTGTCGATAGTTCTTGATCGGAAACATGTTCTGCCGCTTAAACTTAAAAGATGTAACGGCAACCTGACCTTGTGGCGAAAAAATATTATAATCATCAACTACTTCAATATCAGCATGAGGATATTGCGCTTGAATCTGCTGCTCAATAAATTCCTGCTGATCCAAATTGACGACGACATAAAAATAGATCAGACCGTTTTGGGCCACAATCTCAAATGAAAAAGAGTCTTCACGTCCAACCGTCGCAGCTTTAAGACCGCGCTGAGCACGAAGCCCACCAATCGCTGAAAAAATATTAGTCATGATGGCGATGTCTTCCTGGATCTCTTGCAAAGTTTTTTCTCGCTGACCGGCATCACCCTTCTCTGAAGATTCTTTGGGAACAGAGACCAGAAGCACGACTTTTTTAAGTGCTGCGCCAGTTTGATAACGTCGGCTGATTCCAGCTCGAATCACCAACATCACCACGACCAAAATAACCAAACCAACTAAAGCTAAAATCAAACCCAAAAAAAGCGAGCTGTTCATAAAACCAGAAACCGCTTCTGGTTCAACTGATGAGCTAAAACCAAACTGCAATAACATCATATTATTCGGACGACTTATTATGACGCTCGGTGTCAATTTGCATGAGCGCGTCGGCCTTAATTTTTGCCTCCTGACGAAGAAACCATTTATTTACATGAGGAATCATTTTCAACCAGTCGATAATCATCTCAATAAGTCGTTTGGCAGTTAACCGCCCGGTGGCCATGCCGTCACGCACTACCCGAGCAATGCGCTCACCCTCGGCCTTAAACCTGACTCGCAAACTTGGCGACAATTCGCGATAAACATCCCACAGACCATCTTCCAGCTCGCGCTCAACCAAACTCAGCAGCGGATCACGGGCAGCTGTGGTGGTCTTAATAGCCTGAATAGCAGGCGAAATTGATATAGAAGTCGGCGTTTCTCCGGTTTCTGAGGAAGTCAGTTCATGAACCTGTTCAGCTGTAGTTTCAGGTGTTTTTTCAGTCTCCAAAGACTGCTCCACTGCTCCATCTGACAAAATCTTCCGCTCTCCAGCTTCTGCAGGCTTATTCTCAACGATTGACGGCTTATTCATAAGTTAAGGTTATCTAGCTTTAATTATACCATATTTAGCGAAAAAATGGCCTAACCACTTTATGGTTATTCAACAACCAACGATTGAATAGCTAAAAATTGGTAATTTGTTGTCTAACTGAATAAAAAATGGCTCAGCTCAAAATAATTTAAACCTAAATTAAGGTTATTTTATGGTATAATGTATATCTATGGCTAAAGCTAAAAAAATAGATAAGACCCCGCCAGGATTTCAAGTAATCGAGTCCGAAGGAATGACTTGGATTAATGTCTCCAAGCCCACGACTAATACGCTTAAAATCCTGCAAAAACGCTATCCATTTTTCTTGGATATCGATCTGGGAGATTGTTTGCCGCCATTTCAACGTCCCAAACTCCTGGAGCGCAATGATTACCTGTTCATGGTTCTTCTTTATCCAACCTATGACCGACAGGAAAAAACGGTGCGACCAGTTGAGGTAGACTTTTTTGTTGGTCGCGATTTTGTGGTAACGAGTCATGTTGAGATGTTAGAACCGCTCGTCCAACTAGCCCGAGATTGTATCAGAGACGATCATGCCTGTGATTTACGGCTTGGTGCTGATCCACCAACCATGATGTTCAATATCCTGCACGAACTGTTAGTTTCGGTTTTCCCAATTTTAACCAGGATGACCAACGACATTCTGCTCGCGGAGCGTCAAATTTTTGATGAGTCCGGTCATAATACTATTCGATCAATTTTACGCATCAAATCAAATATCGTGCAATGTCGCCAAGCCATGCAAGGCCATAAGATGGTTATCAGAAAATTTGTTCAGCGCGGCCAGAAACTTTTTGCTATGGATAACATGGATATATACTACGAAGACTTGATCGGCCACACCAAAGAAATCTGGGATTATCTGGAAAATGACAAAGACACGATCAGCGCCGTCTATGATTCTCACACTTCGTTAGTGACCCATAACACCAGCCAAGCTTCGCAACGTTTAGCTGCGTTGGCGCTGATCATCTTTCCAACCACGCTGATTGCCGCGATCTTCGCCATGGGAGCGGAAAATATGCCGATTAAGGGGCATCCTTATGATTTTGAAATCATGCTAGCGTTGGTGCTGGTCACGATGCTCGGTACGATTTCGTTTCTAAAGTGGAAACGCTGGTTATAAAAACACCGAACTTTTAACTGATTATTAATTAAGTTCGGTGTTTTTTATTAAGCAATTACTGGTTGCTGGGCTTGGCTCTACGTCTTACCCGATACTCTTTTGACAACGAGCACGCCGACTGCCGGTTCTTTTTATTTGCGTTTAATGATCGGCCCATCTGGTGTGTCTTCAATCACAAAACCCTTGACCAAAAGAGTATTGCGAATAATATCCGCCTCATTAAAACTCTTGTCTTTGCGCGCTTGCTCTCGCCGATCCATTAATAGTCGAATACTGGCTGGAATATCCTTATCATCAAGACTACGACCAAATGTCAGACCTAAAATATTATCGATTATTATCAGTAACTTTTCCGCTCCAGTTTTTTCCGCTCCGGTCATTTCTTCTTTGCTTATTCGTTCATTGGCTGCCTTCACAAAATCGAACAGAACTGCCAAAGCTTCAGCAATATTTAAATCATCATCCAGAGCAGCCTGAAAATTTCTTGATATATCAGCTGAATGCCCAGCACTTCGACCCTTCTTTTTAGGCGCATAGCGAGACAATGTATCTGCAAATGTATCCAATCGCTCTAGAGCCGACCGAGCTGACTCCAATCCATGTTCAGTAAAATTTAACGGCTGGCGATAATGCGACGACAATAAAAGATATCTAATCTCCCGACTGCCGTGACCTTTCTCCAACAACTGATCTAGAGTTAAAAAATTTCCAAAAGATTTTGACATCTTATCACCTTCAACCATGAGATGGGTGACGTGTAGCCAATAGCGGGCAAATTCCTCGCCGGTCGAGCACTCACTCTGCGCAATTTCACATTCATGATGCGGAAACTTATTATCTTCACCACCAGTGTGGATATCAATCGTCTGACCAAGATACTTAATCGCCATAGCCGAACACTCGATATGCCAGCCTGGATAACCCTTTCCCCAGGGAGCCTCCCATTGCATAAGATGGTGCGGATTGTGAATCCACAGAGCAAAGTCAGCCGGACTTCGTTTTTCATCCCTAACTTCAATGCGCGCGCCTGGACTAAGCTTTTCTATTTTATTACCGGACAATTTACCGTAATCCCTAAAAGTTCCGACATCAAAATAAACGCTGACACCACCATCGTCATGTTTCACTTTGTAAGCATGACCACGTTCAATTAGTTGGCCAATCATCTTAATCATTTCGTCGACATGTTCTGATGCTTTGGGATAAACATGAGCTCGCCTGATATTTAAACGATCGATGTCTCGAAAAAAAGACTGAGTATAAAACGCTGCCACTTCTTGTGGAGTTTTACCTTCTTTCTTGGCGGCCGCCTCCATTTTATCTTCACCGACATCAGCATCAGCCAACATGTGACCGACATCAGTAATATTCATTACTTGAGTCACTTCATTGCCTAAATACTCCAGATAACGCCGCAATAAATCAGCGAACAAAAAAGACCGCAAGTTCCCAATATGAACCTGACCATAAACTGTCGGACCACAATTATACATAGTGACTTTTCCCTTTTTTAAAGGACGAAAAGCCCGCTTTTGTTTAACAAAGGAGTCGTATAATTTAAGCATATAAAAAATGCTAGCACGGTCAATCGCTGGTGGCAATCACCGCTTAAAGTGCCAGCAAAGTGTAACTTTAATCAATTTTATATCCAGTAATTTTCTAACGACCGTTTAAAAGCGACCGTAACCAAAACTTATGGGCAAGTGGTTGCGGTAATCAATCCATTTTTAACAGTGATTGTACAAGCACCGGAATTATCAGCCCGCCTCACGTTTATAACAGATGTAAGTCCAGCCGTGCCATCATTGCTGTAATAACTGGTTCCATGGATAGATCCGCTAACATCCAATTTGTAGCTGGGGTTAGTAGTGCCGATACCCAAGTTACCGTCATTATTGAGACGCATTCTTTCTCCGGTAGCGCCATTATTTGCTGTGTGAAAAACTAACGAGCCATCCTGAGCAAATCGATCTACATCGGTTAAAAGAGCACCAATAAGACCCGCGGAAACATGGGTTCCAGCGTTACTTTCCATAGAAAAATTTATTGACGCGCCAATTCCCGGAGCAACAATAGCATCAGAGCCGCGATGTATGCTCACTATAGTCTGAAGAGTGTTGCCGGAAGGATGGTGCCAATTACCTACTGAAATACCAGGATTGTTTCCGCCCCCCTCTATACGAGCGCCATAATTATCAGCACTAACTGCTTCCAGGGCGTAGCCATTACTTGTGTTAAGAGCTCTCAATGTTGGCCAAATTGATTGACCTTCGACATGAACGGTGTACCTATTGGCGGCAACCACTTCAAGTTTGGCGTCACCTGTTATATCGCCACCAATTCTAATATTACCTAATCCATCGATAAGAAAATCATTAGTGGATCCATTACGTCGAAGAATAAAATCTTCGCTGGAGTTGCTCATCCCTAAAAACCATTTTTCGACACCTAAACGACTTAGAGCTGTTCCGGTCCAACTAAATACTGCATCGCTGTCATTTAGTCTGATTTCCGGCAATGAAGCGTCGCTAATGTCTAATTTATATCCAGGTGTTGAAGTACCCAGACCGACGTAGCCGCTATTATTTATCACTAATCGCTGATTGCTGCCACCGGTCCAAAACTTAACGGAACCTGAAGCGTTTGAAGCGACAATATTAATCCCATTGGCCGCACCGTTCGTTACAGTTAATGCATTAGGTTGAATATAGCCGGCCGCCGGAAATCCGCTACCATACATTGTAAGATACGAATTATTGGCGCCGTTGTTCAAAATAAAACCAGTGCTGACCGATGCGCCAGCACTATTATTAGCCAATCGAAGATTGGTTGCCGCGTCCTGATTTTTTACAACATCCAACAAAACTAAAGGAGCAGTCGTTCCGATTCCCACGTTTGTTCCATCATCGAATATTTGAGAATTGCCCAGAGTTGAAGCGGCAGTAAATTTAGCGATCCGATTAGCTGTACCACTCCCACCGATATTGCCTATCGGCTGCCAAGAGGCGTTACCTAACGCATCAGAAACCAGCGCTAACCCAGCTCCAGCGCCAACCGGTAACCGCAATCCTCCTTCGGCGATAATAACACCTGAGGCAGTAATGTCCCCTTCGGAAATAAACTCCTCGCCCTGAACAATTCCGTAAACATCAACTGTAATGTCCGCACCAGCACCCCAATTGCCGATATTCAGCTTGGATACGCCGGCGCTATCCACTCGGATCGCCATACCGTTCGCCATATAAATATCACCACTGCCCACGGTCAAATCACCAGAAGTCAAAGTAAAACTTCCAGAAATATTCGGATTAGCTCCGATTTGTGGCGATGCTCCAACCGGTGGACTAAGAAGTATATATGGCGTTGAACAAGTATCAGCACAAACATTCCAAGTTAAACCTGCCGGACAAACTCGATTAGGAACACAAGTTCCGCCAGGAAATCCTGGTTTGGGCGTACTACATAAAGTCGTCCCAGCTGGACAAGACCAAGCACCACAACGACTGGAATAGGCACTATTCTCGGCGCATTCCGGTTCAGCGTCAGTTGCCCGACCAGCTACACACACTCCTGCCACTACTGTTTGCTGAATAGTGCAACCAGAGCAGGGAAAATCGGGTGTGTTGCATTCACAAGAACCTGTATCACAGTTATGTCTCTGGTTGGCGGCACAAGGTCGCGGATCAGAATAACAAGCTCCGAGTGCGTAGAGTTGCGGTGAAATACAGGTTACACCCGGACCGGAAGTTGGACAGGCGCAAGTAACTTGAGTGCTGTTAAACGGACAATATAGTGCCTGAGCTGATGGAACCAAAATAAAAAATGCAGCTATTGCGAAAGCAACGACGAAAAATAGACCGAGGATGGTGTTCTTTATTTTGAATAGCTGCACATTGATCATATGGCCCACTTTAGCAGCCTCGAGCCGAAGTTAATGTTTAACTTAGACAACAGCGCTGCGCTATTTAATAAAATCAATTAATCATCTGACCAAACTCTATCGACAACAAGTAAACTGGATACCACTGGTCACGTTACAGGATACTCCGGTTCCACGACCGCCGGTTAATTGATTAAAAATCCAATACCGGGCGTAAGAAGATGCTGCCGCCGAAGTCCAACCTTCGCAATCATTATAATTCGACGTGTGTCCAGGTGGACCAGAGTTGATCCAAGCCACTGAACCATTCGGTATGGTACGAATTGGTGACGTGGCAACCGAGCATCTAAGACTCTCCAGTATTTCTGCCGATGTGCAAACATGCGCTCCTGGATAGTCAGTTACACATCGACTATTCACGTCATAATAACCGGAAACGTCCTGCGGGCGATATCTACCATCACCACTTAAACCACCGCTGACAGTTAAGCCAGTGAAAACCGCGCCAAAACAACCTTCACTGCGCAAGGATCCCTTAGCCCAAACATCTCCAGTGACATCCACAGTGAAACGATCGGTGTAACCAGCGGCTGGCACACCAAAATAATCATACGACCTCAGCCATAATAAATAATCTAGATCCGGATCAGCATAATAAACCCCGCCGGGATTACTTCCATCAAATCTAGCCACGCCATAGAGAAGGTAATTACTCGTACCATTCAAGGCCATTTGATAATTGGTCGAACCAATTGATAACCAAGAGCTAAGCTGACCAGCGCCAGCCGCATAAAGATTTCCACTTCGATCAAGAGAAAAACGCCGATAAGTATTATTTTCTCCTATCGCAGGATAATCAGTATAACTAGCATCAAAACGAATAAAATAATCATCACTATCCATGTAATAAGTATAGGGTGCTGGTCCGTCCAAATAACGAGCCACGCCGTATAACAAGTATTGACCGTCACCGGTGCCACCTAAATCAAGCAAAGTATCACCAAGATAAAACTGACCATCGATATTGATAGAGGTATCCTGTTGTTTAACCGGCCACAAGCCCGGCGGTTCACCAGCAATGATCGTCGCATCTCGATTCCAAATAGTTACCGGAATGTTACCTTCAGCCGGTCCACCCGGTGGCTCAGCAAACTCAGCCGCCCAAACCACTTTGACTGCGTATCCCACCAAAAGAACGGCTGACAATAATAAAATAAAAACTAACGCTAAATCAAAGCGTGGTTTTGGCTGACAAAATTTTATCGTGCTGCGTTGAGCAGTCCGATTTTGATTAATCGCTTTGGTCTGACAATGAGACATCTTTTGTGATGTGGCTTTTTTCTTCTCAGGGCGAACCGTTTTTTTAACCTTAGCTGCCTGGTGCAGCTTAGATTTAGTTACACCTTTGCGAACCTTGAGGCGACTCACTTTTCTCTGACCAATTGCTTTGGACTTGGAAGCTGACTTTTTCGTAGGCATAATCAAGCTAACTAGTGTCAATCATATCACATTAACCGCCTAAATTCGCTTCCTTATCCACAATATTTTTTAACCACAAACAAGACAAATTACGTATATAATTAATTCATGAGTCAAAATTGATCAGCTCATATTACAACTATGCTAAATGATAAAATGGGCAGACAAAATAAAATGTTCCCGCTATTACTAGTTGTTGTTGCTATCATTCTGTTAACAGCATCTTTTTTATTTGGATTTTCACTGAGTACAAAACAAATGAAAAACATCTATGAATCGAATTGCGGGGATTCACGGATGTTACAACACTTGCTCGAAGCTGGTTATTTGCCACCGGAATTTGATCCGACTCGGCCGCTACATGAACTGACCGGACAAGTAACAAAGGTTGATGCTGATTATATAGAAATAAAGGCCAAGCCAATAATTTTTGATGATCCAGTTATCTATACTGTACTAGTAACTTCAGACACTGCGATTATTAATCGAAAAATCAAAGATGAAAAACTTATAGAACAGGAGTTGGCCGCATTCGATAATACTCTAGATGCTTTCGATCAGGAATTAGGTGAACCGTTGTCTGGATCACCTATGTTGTATACTGAAACAGAGATCAATTTATCAGATCTAAAGATCGGCCAAGATGTAACTGTTACAACTGACGCCAACGTGCGTAAGCATTCAAATTTTATCGCTCGTAATATAACCACGATTTTAGGCACCCTTGATGTAACTCAATTACCGCCACTACCTCCAGTGCCAGAGAATTTAAATGAAGGGGCAATTACAAATTAATTTAAATCGAAAATAAGGATCATTCCTTGCCGGTTTACCCAACTTAAATGAACTACCACGGGTTAAAGCCCGTGGTTTCTCGCTGTTCGAACTTTGTTCGTCGCCACGGGCGATACTCTCCATCCCTGGGCTGAAGCCCAAGGTTTTTCGAATGATGAATAAAACTAAACACCCAGCGTTATAAAGTGCTGGGTGATTTAATTTTTCCTAAATTTCGGTTATTGCGGTCTGGACTAAAAAACTCAATCACCTCGTAATAAAACCATGCCGGTTATTGGCGCCACTACCCAAACAAACTTGGCAATTTCTGTAGCAAAAAACATGCGAGTTATCGGCGCTAAGTGACCGGCCGCATCCGGCGGCAAAAATGATAACGTAATGCTGACCAACAAACCAACGTGAAAAATTGAAAAAACCAATACCTGCCACCATTTGCCTGCTGCCATGCTGCCAAATGTTTTCATTAACGCCGAGCGCGACAACAGGAAAAAAAGCAAAATAAACAGTCCAAGGAAAGCCGATACTTTAAAGGCAAAAATATTTCCAAATTGAATATCGGCGTTTGGGTTGGCTCGGCCGATCATCGGAGCATTCGAAACCACTGCCAAAGCCATATAAATCGAAACCAAGATAACAATGATTCGATCGCGACCCAGGGACATGCCATACAAAAAAACAGTCACGATAAAAAATATCACGATAAATAGATCCCAGGTTGGCGCCGCCCAATTAACGGACATGAACTGCGCTTGGATATAACCAACAAGACTGCCCGCAGCCTTCAGAAGGCTGGAGCCAGGATCGACCGCTGCTGTTGCTGCTATTAAAATGGGCATTGCCCAGAAAGCGACTAACGTCGCGGTTATTCCTCCTTAAATCAAAGTCAGTATAACATAATGATTGAGGCCTGACATGAGGATATCCACAATCAAAATATCTAGTGCCTAGTTCAGAGGACATTTAAAAACTATTCCCAATCTTCCAGTGCTTTCTTTTGCTGGCGGGATAATTTAGTCGGAACTTTAACTTTTATGGTCACAAAGTGATCGCCGCGGCCAGAACCGCGTAAATACGGCACCCCCTTGCTCTTGAGACGCATCACTGTGCCTGGTTGTGTGCCAGCCGGAATTTTTAATGTGACCTGTCCATCGAGAGTCGCGGTTTCAATCTTTGCTCCAAGCGCAGCTTGTGGAAATGAAACTTCTTCTTCGCTATAAACATCGAAATCATCGCGTACAAAATTGGGGTGTTTTTTAACCCGAATATTAAGGTAAAGATCGCCGGCCAAACCACCCTTGACCGCCTCACCTTCGCCGCCAATGCGCAATACACCACCATCATTCATGCCAGCTGGAATCTTAACTTCAATTTGCTTGGCCTTTTTAACAATACCGCTACCACTGCAGACGTTGCAGGATTTTTCTGGCGTTTTACCTTCGCCGCCACAGCGTGTACAAGCTCGCACAGATTGAAAACTGCCCAAAATAGTTTGTTGTACAGTTTTAACCTGGCCGGTTCCCTGACAATTACCACAATTCACTAACTTACTTCCCTTTTGTGCGCCAACACCCTCACACTCATCGCAAGTTACAGTTTTATATGGATCAATAATTTTCTTTACACCAAAAGCCGCCTCCTCAAAAGTGAGCACTAAATCCATTTCAACATGTCGACCACGTTTTGGACTGCGACCACCACCACCAAAACCAAAAGCCTGACCAAAGATATCGCCCAAATCATTTAGATTGAAACCCTGTGCGCCACCACCAAAACCATTAAAACCGTCGAAACCAAAGCCGGACGCGTTGCTGCCACCCATGCCGCCCATCTGCTCGTACGTGCTGTGACCAAATTGATCATACTGAGCACGTTTTTTTTCATCACCGATCGTCTGGTACGCTTTATTAATTTCTTTAAATTTTTCTGCGTCACCGCCAGCCTTGTCTGGGTGGTGTTGATGCGCGAGTTTTCGAAAAGCACGCTTGATCTCTTCTTGAGATGCGTCTTTTTTTACTCCTAAAATTTCGTAATAATCCTTGATCATTTACTAACAATCTAAAAAACTAACAAAAAACCAAAACGATCACTAAGACAGCAAGCTGAACGTAAGCTAGGCTGTTTTGAAACCCATCTCACTATCTGGGCTGGTTGCAGCTTCAATTTGACCAAAGGCTTCCTCGTAATGCTTCACATTCTCAGTAAGTACCGCCAACATGCGTTTCATGTGTCCTGGACTGACAATAACTCGAGCGTTCAGGGTGGCTACCGGTGGAAACAAGTTCATAAAATCGATGATGAATTCTTCTTTGGTGTGCGCGACCTGCATATTATTAGCGTAGGCACCGCGCAATGTCGAATCGTCAGCTTTAACCTGAAGTTGTTGTTGATTTGGTTGTTGAGGTTGCATAAAAACTATTTAAATATAAAGACTGTCTTAAACTTTTACGACTGAGGCGGCTTCTCTTCAAACTCTGCATCAATTGGACCGCTATTATTTTTTTCTACGTCTTCAGCTGACTGATCCGCAGCAGCTTTTGCTTGTTGTTCAGTCTGATACATTTCGGTGCCGATCACCTGAGCTGCTTCGCCCAGCTCATCAGCTGCCTTCTTGATCGCTTCGATATCTTCACCCTCTTTCACTTTCTTCAAGGCCTCTAATTTCTCTTCGACCACCTTCTTCTTATCGGCACTCACCTTATCACCATACTCCTTAAGCATTTTCTCGGTGGTGTACACCATGCTCTCAGCGTTGTTCTTGAGCTCGACTATTTCCTTGCGTTTCTTGTCTTCGTCAGCATGAGCCTCTGCATCTTTCTTCATACGTTCAATTTCATCTTTCGACAAACCAGTTGAAGCGGTGATAGTAATCTTTTGTTCCTTGCCAGTGGCCTTATCTTTAGCACTCACCGATAAAATACCATTAGCGTCCAAGTCAAAACTTACCTCTACTTGCGGAATGCCACGCGGCGAAGGTGGAATACCATCGAGAATAAAACGACCCAAGGTCTTGTTGTCTTTAGAAAAATCACGCTCGCCTTGCAAAACATGAATCTCGACCGACGATTGATTGTCCGCGGCTGTCGAGAAAATCTGCGACTTAGAAGTTGGAATAGTGGTGTTGCGCTCGATTAACTTGGTCATCACGCCACCCAAGGTTTCAATCCCCAGAGACAACGGCGTAACATCGAGCAATAACACATCTTTTACATCACCCTGCAGTACACCGGCTTGGACAGCCGCACCCAAAGCGACCACCTCGTCCGGATTCACACTAACGTTCGGTTTCTTGCCAAAAAATTCCTCTACAACCTTTAGTACTAGTGGCATGCGGGTCATACCGCCAACCATCACCACCTCATTGATCTCCTTTTTATCGAGACCGGCATCGGTCAAAGCCTGACGACATGGCTCCAGCGTCTTTTGCACCAAATCACCAACTAACTCTTCCAGCTTGGCACGATTCATGGTCAACACTAAATGCTTCGGACCATTCTCATCAGAAGTGATAAATGGCTGATTAATTTCAGTTTGCTGTGCTGTTGAAAGCTCGATTTTGGCCTTCTCGGCTGATTCTTTAATTCGCTGCAATGCCAAAGTGTCTTTGGATAAATCAATACCCTCGGATTTTTTATATTCATCGATAATCCAGGCGATGATCTTTTGATCAAAATCATCACCACCTAAGTGTGTATCGCCGTTGGTAGCTTTCACCTCCACGGTATCTTCAGCGACTTCCAGAACTGACACGTCAAATGTGCCACCACCCAAATCATAAACCACAATTTTGCCTTGCTTTTTATCAAAACCGTAAGCCAAAGCAGCAGCAGTTGGTTCGTTGATGATACGCTTCACAGTCAAACCAGCAATCTCACCGGCGGTTTTTGTGGCTTGCCGCTGAGCATCATCAAAATAAGCCGGCACTGTGATAACCGCTTCCTTAATTGGCTCACCCAGTTTTTCCTCAGCGTCAGACTTTAGTTTTTGTAACACCATGGCGGAAATTTCTTCCGGTGTGTAGTCCTTGGTGGCCATTTTTACTTTCACTCCTTCGCCAGACTTAATCAGCTCGAACGGTAACATTTTTTTCTCGTGCTGAACTTCGTCATCTTCATAACGACGGCCGATAAAACGCTTGATTGAGTATAAGGTGTTGTGGGGATTAACCACCGCCTGACGCTTAGCTGTCTGACCGACTAGACGCTCACCGCTTTTAGTGACTGCAATTACTGACGGTGTAGTACGATTACCTTCCTTGTTTTCCAAAACTTTTGGCTGGCCGCCCTCCATTACAGCCATGCAACTATTGGTTGTTCCAAGATCAATTCCTAATATTTTTGGCATACTTTTCACTAATAATTTCTATCGGGGATAATTAATTATTTATTCCGCCACGCTAACCTTGGCAGGTCTTAATATTTTTTCGTGTAGTTTATAACCTGGTTCAATCACTCGAACAACCGTGTCAACTTTCAAACCATCACCCTTCTCACGTAATAACGCTTCATGTTTAACTGGATCAAAATCTTCACCGACTACCCCAAGTGGACTAACGCCTATCGCTTCCATGACTCGCTCAAATTGTTCACGAATCAATTTGATACCACTCACCCACTGCTCACAATTAGTCGGCGCGTGTTCTAACGCTTTTTTTAAATTATCAAGCACTGGCAACATCTGCTCCACCACTTCACCGGTAGCGTATTTAGCATATTCCTGACGCAGACGCAGTGTCTCCTTTTTAAGATTGTCATAGTCGGCCACTGCCCGCAGGTATAAATCTTTGTAATCGATATTTTCTTCGAGAAGAACTGTTTTAGTGCTCTCCTCGTCAGATCCACCAGCACTAGATTCCTCCGGCGCCTCGGCTGAGGCTTCAGCTGTCGGCGGTTGTTCATCGACTGCTGAATCGTTTTTTTTATCATCATCCATATAATCTAATAAATTATTTCAACAAAAAATTTCGTACTGATCGCATGACACCAACATTCAAATCGTAGTCCATGCGGGTTGGACCAATAATACCGATCAAATCGTTCTCGGAATTCCAGCGCGCTACAACCGAACTAAGTCGCGAACAAAATGGATTATCCTCGCCAATATAAACAACCACATCACTATTTAAACGCGGTCGAACAGCTCGTACTAAATCATCAATTTGATCAAACATATAAAAATACTCATTGAGCATTTCTGTTGTACGAAACTCCGGCTTTTGAAACAGGTTGCTGACACCGGTAACGAAAACCGAGTCACCCAAACCAACAAAAACGCTTTCGCCGGTTAAATGCGATACATAACGCGCCAGATTGCGAGCTGCTGCCTCTTGTTCGCGAATTAATTCTTCGGTCATCTTTTGCATTTGCTGCAATAACTCTTGTGCCAATAACAAACCTTCACCGACAAACTCCTCAACATAAATACGATAACCAGCTTCAGTCGGACGACGACCGGCTGAGGTGTGTGGTTGCTCCAGCAGACCGCGCTCAGTCAGCTCGGCCATATCGTTTCTAATAGTTGCACTGGAAACGTTTAATTTATATTTTTCGACTAACTTGCCGGAACCAACTGGCTCAGCTGAAGCCAGGTACTCGCGCACAATCGCCTCAAGTACTCTCAGCTTTCTATTTTCTGTTAGCGTAGGCATATTTTTCACTTTTAGCACTCACCTTCTTTGAGTGCTAATTGGCATTATAATCTCCTGACAAAAATCGTCAAGACTTAGAGCGGTCTCTGGTTTGGGGCTGGATTTTACTTATATCTGAAAGGAGTTTAGCCGCCTAAATCCCCTGCTCTTTTTAACGGTCAGTTTTTTATTTAGGCTAGAAACTATTGGCTGAGCGATATTTTCCCCGAGTTGCTTTTTTATCAATTTGAATTGTGATAATTTAAAAAGGCTAAAAACTGGCGTTAAACTGCTCTTTAAAAAGGAGGTCGATTTGACCAAAACAATCGTGAAGTTACTCGCCCGCCACCTATACATGGATCTGCGCGAAAATCTGACACCAAATCAAGATGATCTGTCTCAGGAGCCTGGAGTTTGGCTAATCGGCTCTCTCACTACTCCTCATTTGAAGTGGTTGTACGGACTGGCTGACCAGGCTCATACGCGTTATCGCTACCAACTGGGCACTCTGGCTAGTTCAATCGAGCGCGATCAAACTACCACTGTTCGCCTTCGACCGCTCCTAGCCCTAATCAACACCCTGCTGATGCTGTTCGAATATGCTGTTCGTCAGCAGTTCAACATCCCGGATGAAACCAACATCGCGGTGACTCGTGATTGGCAGGTGTTCGGCTACACACCTGAGCGCACCGACTGCAGTGGCGACTGCGATGAATGCCAAGACTGTGATGACTGTTCTGATCACGATCAGCATGATTGTGGTGAAAACTGTAAAAGTCGGGGTGGCTCCGGCTGTGGACGACCGGATTGTCAGTGTGAAGATCCAACCGGGATTAAACAGCTAAACCTGACCATTTCGACTGAAGAATCACAGTCATTTGGCAGCACAGGCAAAATGCTCCTGGGAATATTCACGCTGATGAGAAAGCGAGAGCCTCAGGCTGATCAATATCACGTGACTTTAAAGATACCTAAGGCTGGCTATCGCTCCATAAAAGTCATCTGTCGTATTCTCCAGCAAATCTGCGATCAGTGTGAACAAGACCAAGCGTGGTGTTCCGAAACTCCGCCGGAGCAAAACTGATTCACTGCCTCTTCGACAAAAAACAACCGCCAATCAATGGCGGTTTTATTTTTATGAATCTCTTGGCACTCAGATATCCATTATTCTTTTTTAATTGTCTGTCGAAATTCACAATTCGTACATGACAACTCAATTCGATCAGTCAAAAACTCAACCCGCAGCGGATAACGGCATGATTGAATCGGACAAGTGATTAAGTCCGGCATGGTATCTTGTCCAGTTTCAAACCGTTCGACTATTTTCTGAATAATATTTTCAGATAAACGTCGTTTTTCCCAATACAGCTCTGATCGTTCGCGATTTTCTGGATCCATAATTTTACTTCTTATAAGCCACGTAAATATCCGCTTCTAACATTACTCCAGCACGATAGTAATGATGAACAAAATAGAGATTGCCATCGCGATCCAATGTTGGTTCGCCGGCAAATTGTGAGACAATCAGCTCTGGCGGTTGCCAAGCATCAGACACTCGCTTGGAACGAAACACCGCCGGTGTACCTAAATAAGAACGGGTGAACCACAGTTCGGTGCCGTCTGGCGAAATATATGGCCAGCCATCATTCGTTTCAGAGTTTACTACGACGACGTTTACCGGATTTTTCCATTCGCCATCTATTCGGCTCAGCAGCCAAATATCGTACTCACCCTGACCGCCGGGGCGCGCGGAATGATAATACAATTCATCATTGTAAATATGTAATTCACCAACATCAAAAGCCGGATCAAAATTGGCTGGCTGCCATTTGGTCCAGCTATCATTCTGATATTTTGCGCTAAACCATTGCAAACCTTCATAACCCTCGCGAGCACTACAAAATAACATCATATCTCCCTGAATAAATTCGCAACCGTCTAAAGCCAATTTCCCCGGCTTCTGTAATCGCACTCGTTCGGGTTCCTGCCAGACACCTGCCAGACGCCGCGAAACATAAATACCAGTCACTCCATCAAACAATTGTCCTTCGGCCGGCACTTCCACATCCGGCGTAAAGAAAAAATACAGCTCATCACGATCTGCTGGAATAAAAGGCGAATCTTCCGCCCCGGCTGAACTGATAATATCGAGTGGAGTCGGCAACTGAAATTCGGAGGTGTGAAGAATAGGCGGGTGATCATCCATGGTCGGTGTCAATTTTACTGCCCCAGCTGGAATCTGACTCTCACGCGAGATCAATTCAGTTGGCTTGACATTGGATCGGAAAAATCGTGTAAATCCAACGAATAAAATTATCACTACAACCAAAATAATAATCAATTTTTTTCTCATAA
The DNA here is from genome assembly GCA_018813785.1 of Patescibacteria group bacterium. GTDB lineage: Bacteria > Patescibacteriota > Patescibacteriia > SG8-24 > SG8-24 > JAHJAU01. Next base: position 23,507 of record JAHJAU010000019.1, read on the forward strand.
TATTAAACGACCTCGGTCTGAGGTCGTTTTACTTTCATCTAATTAGGCGTAGTGCATTTCTCGCGTCGTGTGCAGCTGTTCTTCTTCTTCCTTTTCGGCTGCCTGGTCACTGACGTGATTGATTTCTGACAATAAAACATTTTCCACAAATATCCCGCGGGGATAAAAAATTCTTTCCAGTTCATTCTTGGCTTCCACCTCTACCGCATCACGACGAATCGACACCACATCATTGTAATCGTAACGCGAAGTAATCATTCGCATTCGACTCCGAATCGTCGGCCTCACAATCTTCGAGACAAAATCCTCGCCGATCGTTTGCCAGATCATTGGAATCTGATTGATGTCCAGTCGCAGCAAGACCGTACCTTCAACTGAAATGCGTTTGCTGTCACGAGTCTGCGCCACAATCGGCACATCTCCCATGGCCTGCAAATTTTCGACACTAAACGATTTAGTAACCGAATATTCGATGGTTTGAGTATTAAACAGCTTTGCCTTTTGCCAAAACGGTATCTTCAAATGTAACCCCGGAGTATAAACCCGCTTCAAGACGCCGCGTCCCAAATCATAAACACAGGCCACATAACCTGGTGGAACATAGACGAAAAGACCTTTTAAAACGTCTTCTACGACGAATGAATACATCATTTTATCCAAACTATCAGACATAGAATTGATTTGCTCTCCGCTTGGCATTAATAGTGATAGGTCAGCTTAGCCAGATAAGTCTCTTGTTGTCAACCCTAGCGACCATCTTTAACCTAAAAATTTGGCTATTTTTAGCCAATTTTTACTTGGGCACTTTTACTCTAAAGAAAAGCTTACGCAAGGCAAAAACGGTCATAGTAAATAACATCGAGGTCAAGATAAACAACGACTTCACCATGGGCAGTAAAAACAGCAAAACCAGTGTCATTAACGGAAAAGTCAACAAATACATCACGTCTGATTTGGTGACTAAGTGCTCGCGCTGCTTCTGGATTGTATAGATATTTAAAAACAATAAGCCGGCCACCATGCCGGCCCAAAATAAACTACGATGACCCACATCAAAACCTAAAAACATGGTATTAACATTACCCGGTGCCTGAACCCAAGAATATAACACCTCGTGTCGCGTAAACTTCACCCCCCCAACAAACACCTGATACAACAACACCAACACCAATAATTGAATCCCCAGCAGGCCGATTTTCGACCAATAGTTTACTTTATGATGATGGAGTAGTTCACGGACTTTTTCTTTTATCTTTATTGGATCATCTCTAAAATCACGCTTGATGGCTTCAACATGACGATCCAATTTTTCATAGCGATACCGATTGCGTTCATCAAGAATTGACAAAGGCAACAAGGCCAGCCGCAACAGCACTGTCAGTTCGATAATTGCCACCCCTAAATTGCCAAGTGCCGGACCATTATAAAGAAAGATGAGAAAATTGAGCAATGGATTGTATAGATAGTCGTGCCAAAGTACTCCCATAAATAATGATTAATTGATGAACGGCAACTTTTCTCGTTGCAGACCAGTTTCCGGATCCGGATTAATAAGACTGTCAGACCGACGAATATCATTGCGAATAAACAATAAAGCTATTGGTGCCAAAAACATAAACGCTGAAGTGGCCATAAACATGAGACGAAAACCGAATTGATTGGCCAGAACGCCGCCAATCGCCGCGGCTGCGGCATAGCTCAATCCAACAGCATTACTATGCAACATCCATTCAAAATTCTCTCGCTGCCGATCGATGTGTCGAGTGAATATCGAAAGATAAGTTGGGATGGCTAAGCCGTAACCAATGCCATGCAAAGTCTCGACCAAAAAGACCTGCCACATCTCGCCCACCCACAGAGCATAAATCATCGGAACAACAGCGATAATCACGTAACCGATAACCATCAATAAATAATCATCTCTCTCGCCTTTATGATTATCGGCGTAGAGTGAAACTGGAATCTGGACGACGGACTTAACCAACCAAAACAAGGCGGTCACCAAACCGACCATAGCCACATTTCCCCCATTAATATGATTAACGTAAAAAACAGCGACAATGGGTGTAACTAAACCGACCGCCAAAAAGAAAAGTAGATCAGCGTAAATCAAAGTTTGAATGATGTGATTGACCCGATGTTTTCGTAAACCCATCATAGATAAAGAGTGGAACCGTAAGCTGTAAAATCTTAGACGTTATTAAGTATAGGTGAGTGCTACCATTCAGACAATATAAAAATCGTCAGATATTTTTGCGAGTGTCTGACGATTTTTCATGCTTCGAGTGCGCCGACCAAGAGTTCGGATAATAGGACTTCCTTAGCCTGACGATTTAAACGACGGATACTCTCCGCTCGATGTTCTGCGTCGATTTCATTCATAAATTCTTCACAGTGCACCAAAAAAACCGGGTACCTGGTATGGGTGTAGGTTGGTCCGGTGCCCTGATTCATTTGGTGTAAGGTTTCATCAATATCGGATGTAATGCCGGTATATAAAGAGCCGTCCAGACAACGCACAATATAAGTATGCCAATGCTCAGGTAGAATAATGTCCTGTTCTGGTTCGGATTTAGTTTTTTTGATTGCCCAAAACATAGCTCAAATAATTGAGCCTGAGTTCTTGGGTTTGGTCAAGCAAAAGTCTAAAAAACTGTTTGATATTTTATAAAAACTAGTCTCACTCAGCTGCTTAATGAATGCTGACTTAATTAATGCCGACTCCAAACCACAAGATTGCAAATGACGAAATACGTTGCAAGCGGTCTGAGTGGCCTGCACAGCTTTGCCGGACAGCACGTCGTGCTTGGCGCCGTCGCCGGCGGTCAAGTCATCCTTAGATTCAATAACGACTAAATCCGGATCAGCCGAATCTGCCCAAACTCGTTTGGTTTTGCCTTCTGCTAGTAGTTGGCGTTCCATTTTACCTCCAAAAATTGAAAGAACTGGCAGTCGCAATGCAGCGATTCTTAAATCAAAGTCAAGATTATTTCATGGTTATTTCATGATTATTTTGCGATTTTACAAAAACGGAGTAAATTATTGGCGCGTGTTCTTTATATAGAAAGGTGGGAAACATGAAACTTGAATTCGGCCGGGCTGCTCTGATTTCGGTTTATGATAAAACTGGCATCGAGGATTTTGCCCGACAATTGCGAGACTGGGAATGGGACATTCTGGCTTCTGGTGGTACGGCCAAGTATCTGACCGAGCATGGCGTACCAGTACATGATGTCGCTGACTTGGTTGGTGGTGGTCCAATCCTGGGACATCGAGTGGTCACGTTGTCGCGTGAAATTCACGCTGGACTGCTGGCCAGAAACTCACTTGAAGATCAAACAGACCTTCAACGGCTTGGAATCCCACGGATCGGTCTAGTGTGTGTGGATCTCTACCCACTCGAAACCGCTATCACTGCTGAGGAAGCGACCGACGAATCAGTTCGCGAGACAACTGACATTGGTGGCCCAGCGCTGCTGCGTGCCGCGGCCAAAGGTCGGCGAATCGTTATTTGCCGACCAGAGCAACGAGAGCGAGTGCTACGCTGGATCGATGTTGGTCAACCTGAGCGTGAAAGGTTCCTGGATCAACTCGTCGCGGAAGCTGAACTGCTCTGTGCCGAATATGCTCTGACTTCAGCACGATATTGGAGTCGACACCAAATCAATGGTGTAACTAGCAGAAGATCAGCTAATCTGAAGTACGGCGAAAATCCCTGGCAACAACCAGCTGAGCTGCACGCAACTCAAACCAATGATCCACTAGCTCTGCCAAAATTCAATCAACTTTGCGGTTCGCCGCTTGGTTATTGCAATTACACTGACCTGGATCGCGCGTTGAACACTCTGACACTCTGTGCGGCCGCGCTTGATAAACCCGGCTTCGATCGACAAAAGATTGCGATCGGAGTGAAGCATGGCAATCCCTGCGGAGCCGGCTATGGTTCAACAGCCAGCCAGGCCACCAAAAGAATGTTAACTGGCAACCTGATCGCCATCTTTGGTGGCTCGGTTATAGTCAACTATAAACTCACCCTGCCCCGAGCATACGCCTTGTTTAGTCATATGATGCCTGAGGGCAGCTTTCGTCGACTGGATTTGGTGGTCACCCCAGCGATAACTGAGTCAGCTCTACAATTCGTGAGTCAACGAGGCTGTCGAGTACTGGTGAACGATTCATTGGGTGATCTGAGCTCGACCTTTGGCTTAGATCGTGATTGGCGCTATCGCCAAGTACGCGGTGGCTTACTGCTTCAACCCGCGCCTAATCTGGTGCTGAATTTGCAGGATCCGGAAATCGAGCTCTACGGCGACCGACTGTCGGAGCTCGAGTCTGATCTGCTTCTAGCTTGGGCGATCGGTTCAACCAGTGTCAGCAATACGGTTTGTTTGGTCAAAAATGGTCAACTAATCGGCAATGGTTGCGGCCAGCAGGATCGGGTCACCGCTTGTCGTCATGCAGTGGAGAAAGCTATCGAAGCTGGCCATGAAACTACGGGTGCGGTAGCCTATAGCGACAGTTTCTTCCCCTTCGTTGATGGACCGGCAGTACTGGCCGGAGCCAAAGTGCGAGCTGTTCTTACTTGCAGTGGTTCTGTCCGCGATCGCGAAGTCATGCGGTTCTTCCAAGCCAATGGAATCACGGTCTATGCGGTACCACACACCATTGGCCGTGGTTTCTTCGGTCATTGATACTCAAGCCTCTGCCAGGGGCTTTTTTATTAGTAACTCGCCGAACTAAGCTTCAAATGAACTACCGCGGGCTAAAGCCCGTGGTTTCTGGCTGTTCGAACTTTGTTCGTCGCCACGGGCGATACTCTCCATCTCTGGGCTGAAGCCCGGGGTTTTTCGAATGATGAATAAAAAATACCGCGCAAAGGCGGTGATTTTTTAATTACTTCGGAATGACAGCAGTGGCGCGACGCAGAACATCAGCCAAAAACTCGGCGTCAGTCTTGGCGCGTGCGCAATTAGTTTTATGCGAATGATCCTCGGTGGCGGTATTGCTAACGTAAGCCAGACCCAGCATCCGCACTCCAGGATAGAGCGCGATCACGCACGCCTCAGGGAGCATACTCATGCCTACGACTGCGGCACCGGTGGCGCGGAGCGCACGCTTGTCGTAGCGCCGCCCTTCAAAAAACGGTCCGCGCACCATGGCGAATCCGCCGCTCTTTACTTTCTTGCTCGGCACACCACGGGTCGCAAACTCAATCTGTTGTAGCGCAGCGTTACGTAGTTCGGCGTCGAGTGTGTCTTCTGGGCTGCAAAACTCACCAGCATAGAGTGGCATGGGTGGAGAAAACAACGTTACAAAACCATCCACTACTACGACTGTGCCGGGTTTGATTACCGGTTTTTTCGACACATCCAGACTGCCGGCCGCGCTGGTGACGATCACATTACGCACACCCAGCTGTATCAACATTTCAACTTGTAGACGAACCATATCGAGAATGACCGGATCGGTCGGATGTTCGTTTACATGCACCCGCCCGCGCAACAACACCACGTCTCGGTTGGCGATCTGCCCATATTCCAGCCGTCGAGCATGCCCCTCGATCTTCTGCAGTGCGCCAAAACCCTGAATCTTCTCAAATGGCAGTTCGCTCAATTTAGTGTCGAGCTGCAGAGCGTCGCCCCAGCCTGTACCGAGCATCAAACCGATGCAACCTTCTGGAATGGATAGTTGATCACGCAGGAACTGCGCGGCCAACTCCGCCCTCTGTCGAGCCAACTGACTACTCATCATTGCCTCCAACATTAAAAAGAACCGGATGAAGTCTAAAGTTGTGTCAAAAAAGAGTCAAACTCCAAAATCGCATCTTCAATGTTAAATTTTTGTTCCTCTGTCGTGTTACTCATGACAAAGCCATAAAATTTAAAATACCTTATGACCTAACGTTGCACGTAACCAAGCTTTCCCTCAATATTATAATTACTAACGACTACATTTCCTTTCTTCCCTTAAAATTTATGCCAATCGATAGCCGCGCGCCAACCAGACGCCCCTCTTCAGAGATTGAACCGGAATCCGAAGCCGTGTTTTTGCCGACTCCACCAACTGATAAGCAACCAGAAGCTGATCAAAACGAATCATCGATCGAAGTAATAACCGAAGAAGAAGCCGACCTAAAACATGAATCACAACCGTCGATTGAAACCAATAAAACACCGTCAACTGAAACCGACTCAAAACAACGCATCCAAACCTGGAAAGAAGCCATTTTTGCCAGCAGTTTTAAGGCAGCTGAATTAGATAATAGTGGTCTGAGCCGCGAAGAAATAAAAGAAGTCGGTCGACAACTATTTATCAACGAGCCGATGGTTTTCGAATCAGCCCGTGAAATACATGACTTCTGGTTAACTGATAAAGATCTCAATGAGCTGGCGAAAAAATGGTTAGATAGTGACCCGGCGTCCGCTCTCTGGATCTTCCAAACTCTTCAACTCTCCAATGAACAAATCAAACGGGTCTTGGCAGAATTTCCTGAAAAAGATCGCCTTGAGATACTTAAAAAAATGCGTATTCCCGGTGCGACCGGAATAGAACAAATTGAAGGCCTTGATCTTGAAGAATATAAATTAAAAAGGGATGAACTGACAGAACGAAATCCGGAAACGCGGGCACGACGGGAACGCATGAAACGAGCGCAAGAAATCAGTATTGAGCTTGGCCAGGCAATCGCTGAAGCCTATCCTGAACAGAACAACTCGGAAACTCGACGAATGGAAATTGAACAACAGTTGTTATCGGGTAAATTCAAACGTATTCAGGATATCGGTCAAGGATCTACCGCCCCCAAGGCTGCAATTTTAGCTGGACGAGAATTGCCGGTGGTTTTGAAACTATTCTGCACTGAACCAGGTATTATAAAAGGGATCGGTCGTCCATCCCGAGCCGGAATAACTCCGGGTGCCGGCACTCCGCGTGAATGGCTGGCCTATCAATTAAGTCGTGTGCTGGCTCCCGACCTGGTTCCGGTAACCGTCTTTCGTGAATCGCCGTTGGGTGATGGAATTTTACAGGAGTGGGAGGTGGGTACGGAATTGAGTCGAACAAAATTTATCAGTCGGGCCGAACGTGATCCGAAATTTAGAAAACAACTTCGTCGTAATGGAACCTTTGATCAGGTTGTCAACAATTCTGACCGCCATGCTGACAATAAACAAATCACGGCTCAAGATACGATCAAAGATATTGATAATGGATTGATCCTGCCACAAAAAGTTGATAAGTATGATTCGCTGCGTAGTTGTGCCTCCTGGGCAGTGGGCGGTGAACGAATTGATGATGATATCATCCGCCCCTACGAACGTTTTTTGGCAGCCTGCGAGGCCAGACAACTTGTTCACGATCACACCGATAGACTCAGAATGGAAGAAGCTGATCAAACCGAAAAATTAATGAAAGCTGGGTTCGTGACCAAAATATTCAAAAAATTGATTAGTCAATTCAAAAAAACACCCGTTGAGCAGTCGAACTCAATGAAGCCAACTGAGGAAGAAATCAAATTAGCTAGAGTGGCTGAGACAGTACGAACCTCTTTCGATATCGCTCTCGGGGCAGAAGATGCTGAGCGGGCTTTTCAAGAAGTTTTAAATAATATTAAAGAACTCATTAATCAACGTAAGATCAAAAACAGCAGTCCTGCTTGGTATAAACACGACATAGAAAACCTCAGATCTGATCAGTACTTTCGTTGATAATTGACAGTCTGCTTATTTTTTGTTATAAATACTAGTCGCCATCTGATCGATGGCTTCCTAAAAGAGGATCGATTATGAGATGGGTACATTTTTATCAGCGGGACTTCGCAACCGGACGAACTTCGATCGTGGTCACCTGTATTCTCGGTGATAAAAATGATCGAGTGGAGATCTCTGGTAGTGACAGTGATCTCATGGCTCGTCTTCAGCGGGGTGTTCTGATCCCAATCGAAGACCGGGTCGTCACACCACGCGACGGCGAGAAGTTCTTGCAAGCCTTAAAAAACGAGTTCCGCGGTTTGAATTTGGCGGCGACAGCTGTTCAGGCAGGCGATCAAATCGACTACCCTGAATCCGCCACTGCGTGATTGATCTTCCCCGGAACGACCTTGTTAATTTCGCCGGACTTACAAGTCCGGTGTTTTTTATTCTGATCTTGAATCAGGGTTAACAAAAAATAAAGCAAAAGAAAAAACGGGAATGAGTCCCGTTGTTTAACAAGTTTTTCAGTTATTGCTTTTAACTATTCAGCGTCAGATCACTTGTGCTTACCGAGATGTCTACCCAGCTCACAATAGACTTCTTCAGCCATCTCCCGATCGAGCATCAATTCCCGAGCCACGTCCTTGGCTTCCCGGGCTGCTTCCCGACAAGCTGCTCGCTGCTCACGAATCAGCTTCAGCCTCTCGCGACCCTTCAGGAACTTGCCCAGCAAGTACACCACGCCAACAACGACACCCAACAATACCAAAGCCTCAAGAATGATCATGTCACTGCCCCGACTTCGAGGGTGTGGGCGAGACCAAGATGTTAGGATTGGGTGCGGTGATGATCAGATTGCCGTTTGCTCCGGCCTTTTCGTAGATCCCCGGCATCATCTCCTGCATCTGATACTGGAGATATTCGGGGTTGCGGCGGAGAGCCGCACCGATAGCGTCGATCTTCGCTGCCTCAGCCTGACCTTCTTGCTCCCGCAGTTCGCGCCGCTTGATAGCAGTCGTGGTCTCGGCTTCCAGCCGTTCGCGCTCGGCAATGGACTTCTCCATGTGAATCGACTGTTCAGCGCGAGCCTCGTTAGCACGATCCAGCGCGTCCGGAAAGTCCATATTGGTGAAGGCCAGTGCACTGATATTGACCAGTGGTCGATGACCGACTCTCATTGCTTTCGCAAATTCATCATGTATGGACTGAATGATTGCCTCACGCTCGGCATTGATCTCGTTGGCCGGGTGAGGTGCGATCGCTTCTCTGACCACTTCACCGATAGACGGCACTACGTAACGAACGTAAGCCGACTCGGCGGTGATGACATGCTCATCGTTTGGCTGCAGTGTCTTCAGAGCCTTGCTGACGGACTCATCCGAACAATTGATGCTGTAGGTGATCTCCGCTTCCAGACCGAACTGCACGCCGTCGCGAGTCAACGACGTCAGCTTCTCATGCTGCCGATTCTCCGAGCAGTCCACGATGCGCAATTCGTCGTAGAACCCAGTCCAGTGAGTACCTGGACCGAGAATCGGACCAGTCAAACCGGAACCGCCGCTGTATAGGGCGAGCGCGCCGGTTCGATCGAACATCTGTCCGCGATGTGCGGGCGGAATGTCCTGGCTCATGCAGCCGGTACTGATCACAGCAAATGCGACCAATGCGACTGCCAATGTGAAAGATCGAACTCTCATAATTTCCTCCGGTTGTTCTCATGTGGCCCCTTACCACATGGCCTTAAGGCGCGACGAACTTAACAAATACGGTTCTAGTTGTCAACAGTAATTGACGAACTGAGAAGCACTTGTTATGGTTGGTGGCCGGATTGGCAAAATGATTTTGATCGCAAGACCTAACCTTCGAGGGTTTGTTAAGGAGAAGAGACATGGCGTTCATTATTGATCTGATCCTTAAAATCA
>JAHJAU010000020.1 GCA_018813785.1 Patescibacteria group bacterium
ACGGTCTTCCACTCGGTAGTGATCTGCTGTACCGGCTGGAGTCTGGTCTTGTATGGCCCCAGCCCAGGTTCGACCGGTTCGTGACCGACACACCGCTCGGTCATCACCGGATGCCTTTCAGTTCGAGCCCAGAACCAGTCCCAAACTCTTACTGTGTTCATTGAACCATCCTTTCTTTTGGACTGATGACGATAACATGAACGATTTAGTGCGTCAAGCTCTTTGTTGGCTTATCTTGCAATTATCCCTGCTTTGCCTTAAATAAAAAGTCATATTTAGATGGTCGATAGTTAATTCGATTCGGTTGCCCCATATTTTTGGCGAATGATGTGTTTAGTCCTGCCGTTCGAGATCAGTTGAACAATCTCCATAAGTACGTCACGGTAATTAATTCGAAAATCGATTACAACTCTTGCCAAAATTCGCGGCGCGAGGTATAAATCTTTGCGTGAAAGAACTCTAATTTGATATTTATGGAATTTAAGTTGAAGGCAAAAATTCGAGAGGCAACCGGAAATCAAATCGGCGCACTTCGTCGCGACGGTTTTATGCCGGCCATAATCTACGGTCCGGGAATGGAAAACCGCAATGTTTCTCTTGATCTGCGGGAATTTGAAAAAATTTATGACAATGCTGGTGAATCCACGTTGATTGATTTAGAGATTGGTGACGAGGAGCAGGTGAAAGTTATCGTCCAAGATATACAACGTCATCCGTTAAAAAATCAGATCATTCATGCTGACCTGTTTCAGGTGAAGATGGATGAAGAGATTACCGCTACTATTGCCTTGGAGTTTATTGGTGAATCGCCGGCGATTAAATCTTTGGGTGGCATGTTGGTGAATAATTTGGACAGCATTGAGGTCAGATGTTTACCAACTGCGTTGGTGTCACATATTGAAATTGATTTATCTAAACTAGCCGAGCTCGGTGATCAAATCACTGTCGGAGATATTGCTCTGCCGGAAGGCATGGAGGTTCTGACTGAGCCAGACGTGTCGATTGTCGTAGTTTCAGCACCAAGTGATACCACTGAAGAAGTAAGCCCTATATCTGAGGCTGAGGCGGTGGCTGCTGTGGCCGGCGAACCCAAACCGGAAGAAGGGGAGTCCAAGAGTGAATAATAACGTGGTATATTATTGATGAAGTTCCGACTGCTGAGATGATTTCAACTCATCATGTCTAATCCAGATATAAAAACTGCCCGCAGGCAAACCGAAGCCAGCCGTCGGGCAGTTTTTGATTTGTCGACTGAATTTTGGGCTGGGCCACCTGGTTGGGTGTTAGTGTTGTTGATGACGGCCATAGGTGTCGCCGCGATTATTTTTTCTTACTATCAGGGATTTGATAGTCGGTACGGTGAAACTAGCTTGAGCAGTCAGACAGAATCGTCAGCGATTGGTTCGCCATCCGATGTATCAGGCGGCTTGGTGTTGGATGGTTTTCGAAGTTCAATTGACGGAATATTGCTCAGTGCTGATAACTGGTGGAAGTATTTCGCGGTGGTCATTGATAATTATACCGAGTCTCGACCAGCTGCCGGTATCACCGCCGCTCCACTGGTCATAGAATCACCGGTTGAAGGCGGCATTACGCGTTTATTGGTTATTTTTTCTGACAGCTTTGATTTACGGCGCATTGGTCCAGTGCGTTCTGCTCGACCGTATTTTGTCGAGTGGTCGCAGGAATATGGCGCGGTTTTGGTGCATGTGGGCGGCAGTCCATTAGCGCTCAAAATGTTAGCTGGTTCCGGTAGGTATCGTCATGTTAATGAAATGTCATGGGGTGGTTATTTTTGGCGAGATCGTCAACGCTCGGCACCGCACAATGTTTATACTTCGGCCGATTTACTAAATCAGTCACTCAAAGAATTTGGTGAATTCAATTGGTCTGGTGATAATGATCGACCCTTTAAACAGGGTGGATCAGAAGGTCGTCCGGCTGGGGAACCTTTAATCACTAAATTAACCATCGATTACTCAGTGTCAAATTATTTCGTGGTTTGGGATTACGATCAGACAGATAATATTTATAAACGTTATCAGGGTGGTGGTCTAGTCCGAGACGAAAATGGTCAAGCGGTTAGCGCGGATAATGTTATTGTGCAGTACACCGATATCAAAACTATCGATAGCATTGGTCGAAAAGATATTCGTACAATTGGTACCGGTGAGGCCTTGGTTATGCGCGATGGACGTGTTATCAAAGCCCGGTGGCTGAAAGAAGGAACTGGGCGTACGCGTTTTTTGTTCCCTGACTCTAATGAAGAGATTCCACTAAATGTTGGCACAACCTGGATACAAGTGGTCGCCGAAAACACACCAGTTGAATATTAAAAAACCAGCCACAAGTCGTTTTAAATAGGCTGGTTTTTTTGACGTTAAATTTTAGTCAGATTAAGATGGTCTTTTATTGCTCTTTGAGAAATAAGAGAGAGGAGTGAGCCTTGTCTAAGCAGATCAGTGTTGAGTGCGAGGGCGGTGTTAGTGGCGAAACTAGGATAATTCGAGTGGTCAGTAATAGTCTGACTACAGAGGAACTGTCGGCTGAGGCCACTGATGTCATGAATCAAATGATCGCCAGTCTGGTTGTTTTGCCTGACTTGCCAGAGCTGGCTAAGAATCCCGTTGAACTTGGAACGATCCTGGTTTGCTGTAGAGCGATCGACTTCATTTTGACTCAGTACGGTTTTTTGCCCAGAAATTTAGGTTCGGAACTTTATCACATTTTAACTTCGTCGGATTTTGATCAGTGTGTTGGATCTTCCAGTGCGGCCACGCGAACCGGCCATGTCTATTTGCGGCGTTCGGCGGATGGAGCACCGCTCATATCATCGTTCGTTCCTTGTGTTTGTCACGAGACGGTTCATTTGTCTGCCGCCATCGTGGTTGAAATGGAACGACTGACTGATGATAGCATCCAACCCACAGGCATCCGTGATGGTCTAGCTTTGTTTGGAAGCGATGAGAAAAAATATTTTCGTGGCTTGAACGAGGCGGTTACCGATCATATTGCTGATCTGGTTGGAACATTGGTTTTGGGTGCGGTGGATTTATTGGAGCACCCTGGTCAGACGGCCAAGGATTTGTTCGGTCAGGTGAGTGCTTATCAGCCGCAGGAGGTCGTGGTCACTCGACTTTGTCAGCATCTGTTTCCTGATTCTGGTGGAGCCGAAGGTTGGCAACTACTGCTAGGTGATTACTGGAACGGGAGTAGCGATTTTCTTGATTTTGTCGCGAGGAGGTGGCCGTTGGCTTATCAAGCAATGCGAATAATGGATGAGACCTGGGTTTCAGCTGAGTACGTTCTGCGTCTGCTTGATTTTCAGGATAAATAAAAATGGCGTAATTGAATCGCCAGTTTGACCGCTTATCGATTATCGAAGGCGGTTTTTTATTTGTTGTTGTAGATTTTTGTTGGGCGGGTGTAGCTGCAGAGTTTATCTCTGCCCAGCCGAATAAATTATCGATAGGCGGAGGCAAGCTCCGCAGCTACGTGATTGAGATTGGATTAACGATAGGCGGGTGTAGCTGCAGAGTTTATCTCTGCCTAGCCGATTAAATTATCGATGGGCGGAGGCAAGCTCCGCAGCTACATGATTTCATTTTTTAAGCCTTGACGCACTAAATCGTTCATGTTA
>JAHJAU010000021.1 GCA_018813785.1 Patescibacteria group bacterium
ACGGTCTTCCACTCGGTAGTGATCTGCTGTACCGGCTGGAGTCTGGTCTTGTATGGCCCCAGCCCAGGTTCGACCGGTTCGTGACCGACACACCGCTCGGTCATCACCGGATGCCTTTCAGTTCGAGCCCAGAACCAGTCCAAAATTCTTGTAATGTTCATCGTAAACTCTCCTTTCTTTTGGACTGATGACGATAGCATGAACGATTTAGTGCGTCAAGGCTTAAAAAATGAAATCATGTAGCTGCGGAGCTTGCCTCCGCCCATCGATAATTTAATCGGCTAGGCAGAGATAAACCCTGTCGCTCGCGAGCGACAGGGTAAACTCTGTAGCTACCCTCCGTCCATCGATAATTAAACAAAATCCCCGGTTCATGCCGGGGATTGGTTACTGTCATCCTGGAAAAGAGTTAATTACTTTTTGCTTTTCTTGCTTGGTTTTTTAGCAAAGACATCTTTTACTTCTTTCCAGTTGCTTTTAAGTTCTGTCCTTAGACTATCGAGCTCATCTTTTGATAAATCTTTGGCGTCAGTAAATTCTTTAACTACTGTATCGATAATTTTTTCAAAATGAGCCTTGGTCATCTGTCCCATTTTTTTGGCGTGACCAGAGACGCGCTGACCAACTTTGTTGGCGGCTTTAGTTAGCGCGGCTTTCTTTTTATCTTTATCTTCGACCTTGTTAATCATGTGTACCACCGCGCCAACCAGCGCTCCAGCAGCGAGTAATTTAATGAGTCCTTTTTTGCCCATAGAAAGTAATGATTAGTTATTTTATTTAACTGGAGTAAGTATAGCAAAAATATAGAGATAAAGCAGATTAGTAATTTAAATTTTAGCGCTGGTAATTTTACGACTTGGTAAACGTGATATTATAAGGCGGTAGAAATATTTACGTGTTTATATGTCAGATAAAGTGATTCGCGCTTTTGCACCGGCTACGGTGGCTAATGTGGGACCAGGTTTTGATTGTTTTGGCTTCGCCATTGAAGGAGTGGGGGACGCGGTTGAGGTTCGAGAGTGGCCTGAAGCCAAGAAAAGAAAAAAGATTAGTCTCGAAGTGCGCGGTGACGGCGGAAAATTGCCAGTGAAGCCAGCCAAAAATTGTGCCTCAGCTGTGGCGCTGGCCATGCTCGAAGAGTCTGGGGCTGATTTTGGTTTGAAGATGATTTTAGGAAAGGGTTTGCCTCTCGGTAGTGGATTGGGTTCGTCTGGAGCATCATCAGCTGCCGCAGCAGTGGCAGTGAATGCATTGTTGGATAATCGATATGCGTCGGAGGAGTTGATACGTTTTGCTGCTCTCGGTGAACAAGTAGCTTGTGGTACAGCCCATCTCGATAACGTGGCACCAGCTATTCTTGGTGGTTTCGTTTTAGTACGTCAGGGGGAGGATGTTCAGGCGATCACTGTTCCGGTACCAGAGTGGTGGGTAGCAGTGGTTCATCCACAGCTTGAGTTGCCAACTCGTAAAGCTAGAGCGGTTATTCCGAGCCAGATTACCCTGACAACAATGACTCGTAATGTGAGCAATGCGGCCGCACTTATGGTGGCGTTGATGTCAAATGACCTGGAATTGTTCGGTCGAGCGGTGATGTCCGACATGGTAGTTGAGCCAGCCCGCGCTCCGCTCATTACTAATTATAAGTTGGTGAAGAAAGCGGCTCTATCTGCCGGCGCGGCGGGTGTTTCTATCTCTGGTGCCGGACCATCGATTTTTGCTGTCGCCACGGATAAACCTCGTGCTAGGGAAATTGGTCAGGCCATGTCCGCTGTGTGGAACGCACTGGAGATTTCCACTGAAGTATATGTTAGTCCGCTCGGTGCTCGAGGGGCGCGAATTATTGAAACGTAATATGAACTCAAATTCTCAACTTCAATGTATTGCTTGCCAGCACGAATACTCACTCGATGATCAGCGGCTTAATTGTGACTGTGGGGGACTGTTGGACGTGGTGCATGATCTGAGTATCTGGTCAGGTCGAGTAGCTGAGTTGAAAGAATTATTTCGGGCTCGGCGCAATTCAGACACTCCAGCTGATCGAAGTGGTATTTGGCGTTTTCGTGAACTAGTTTTGCCGGAGTTACGGGAGGATGAATTATTAACGCGCTGTGAAGGTAATACTCGACATTATCGCTTCGCCAAAACCAGCGATTGGTTGGGCGGTTTTGATGTTATCTTTAAACACGAAGGGGAAAATCCAACCGGATCTTTTAAGGATCGGGGCATGACCGTAGCCATGAGTTGGGCCAAGCGGCAGAAAGCTAAATATGTAGTTTGTGCCTCGACCGGTAATACCGCCGCGGCCGTGGCGTCTTATGCTTCGTTGGCCGATATCCCAGCTATCATTCTTATTTCTGAGGGTAATACAGCCCTGGGTAAGGTTGCTCAGTCATTGGCTTATGGTGCATTGACGGTAAAGATTCGCGGTGATTTTGATACAGCACTTAAATTAGTGTTGGAATCACGAGAACAACTTGGCTTAACAGTTCTGAATTCCGTTAATCCTTTTCGACTTGAAGGGCAAAAAACAATTATCTGGGAAGCGCTTGATTTTTTAAACTGGGAAGTTCCGGATTGGATTGTGGTGCCGGGTGGCAATCTTGGTAATACATCAGCGTTTGGTAAGGCTCTGATGGAAGCCAAAGAAATTGGACTGATTAGCAAAGTGCCGCGCCTCGCTGTGATTCAGGCGGCTGGCGCGGCTCCGTTTGCCCAGGGTTTTGCCGCGGGCTGGCAACATGAAATTGTGACAGCTGATACTATCGCTACAGCGATTCGGATCGGTAATCCGGTTAACTGGGATAAGGCCGTACGGAGCATTAAGTTTACGAACGGAGTAGTCACATCAGTTACTGATCAGGAAATTATGGACGCTAAGGCGATTGTTGATTCAGATGGTGTGGGTGCCGAGCCAGCTTCTTGCGCCTCCGCTGCTGGTCTCAAAAAATTATTGACCACCGGCTTAATTAAGCCGGAGGAAAGGGCTGTTGCGATTCTCACCGGTCATTTATTGAAAGATCCAGCCGCGACCGTTGGTTATCATTCCGGAACATTAGACAAATTAGAATCACCCTTGGCCAATCAGCCAGTAGTGATCGATCCGACACTTGAAGCTCTGGCGTTGGCTCTGGCTAAAAAATCTTAATTTTATCGAACACACACTAAAGGTTTTTAGAAAATAACAGACCCTCGAAAGGGTCTGTTTAGATAAGAGCTGGTACTGTCGCGCGAAGAATTCGTTTGGCTTGAGTGGGGGTGAGGCGCTCCATGACGTATTCTTCCAACGCTTCGATATCATCTTCTTCGAGATTAGGGTAGAGCGCATGAAGATACTCATGGATTAAAATATCAAAGAAATTATGTCGATAATCGACATAAACAATTTTTTCTGGATGCTCGGTGAACCCCAAGACATTATCCAGACTTCCAGCCACTCCGTGATCTTTGCAAAATTGTGGACGATTGAAAAGACGCTCGAGTTTTACTTGCCAACCTTGTTCAGTGACCAGCTGACAGATGTTAGTAACGATTGACTGCACTGAAGGGCGTCGAACAATTACTGGCTTGGCACTCTTTTTGCGGCGTGCCATGTTTCCTCCTAATTTTGACGGAGCAGTTAGATGTTGGAGTAACTAAAATCATAGTCGCAGAATCGGCTATTTTACACAAATCATCACTTGTTGGCCGGTCGGATAAATCCTATACTAAAATTAATTACACTCAGCGTCATGGAAAAAGAGACAGCCGAACATTATTTGCGCGATATCGAGCCAATGTGGCGGGCTTTTTGGTTTCATCCACACTTGCTGGTTAAAAATTTAGCGGAGTTTTGTTCTGGTCTTGAGGAAATTGACGATGGTGTTTATCTGTATCATTCTCAGGGGCATAAAAATGATTTAGCCAGGTGGGTTCGTGAGGTGGTGGGCGATGGAGCCCTGGCGGATCAGTTGGAGAAGGTAAAGACCAGAAAAGAGGCGGCGCAAATAACCGCTCAGCGAATACAAGATTTAAAAAAATCTATATAATATTCAGGCAGTTTTGTCAGTGCTGGTTGTTACGCCCAAACCACCCTTGACTCCAAAGTTGAATCGTTCGGGTGAACGATGTACATTATCCCTGGTTGTGGAAGGCTTCGGCTGACCGCACCAGTTTTATTAACACCCTAATTATCGCCACCATGAGTAAAGAGGTCGTTCTAGATATAGAAACTGCCAATAGTTTTGCTGACGTTGGAAAATATGATCCGTCTTTATTAAAAATATCTCTAGTCGGAGTCTATTCTTATGATACCGATGAATACTTATCTTATCTGGAGCCGGACTTACCACAACTTTGGCATTTACTAGAGTCAGCTGATCGAATTATTGGTTATAACTTGTTGGGGTTTGATTATCAGGTCATGAACATGTATTACCCGGGCGATTTTACCAAGTTTCCAACTCTCGACATCATGAAGGAAATTGAAAAAGTGGTGGGTTTTCGAGTGAAGCTTGATGACGTGGCGCAGGCGTCGCTCGGAGAAGGTAAATCTGGTAACGGTTTACAGGCAATTGAATTTTTTCGCCGGGGAGAAATTGATAAGTTGCGAGAGTATTGTTTACAAGATGTGAAAGTGACCAAAGAAATTTATGAGTACGGTTTACAGAACCAGTGTGTAAAATTTAAGGATCGGCTGGGGCAATTGATTTCACCGCAAGTTAACTTCATATTAAACAAAGAAAATACAGCACCGATCAGCATGACTCTGCCGCTCTGATGACCTAATTGATGAATATTCGATCGTTCGACCGAGTCTGATATACTGATAAAGACAAGCACTCGTTCTTTCTAAAAGATGGAGGGGAGGCAAGCGCGTCGCCTGTGGGCGACATGGTAAGCAGAGCAATTTTTACTGCTACCATTTTAAGGATCCCCACCTGAAAATGAAGTGGGATTTTTTAATGCCCAGTTAATATTTATTCACAATATATTGTGTTATAATTTCATTATTAACCACAACATATTGTATAGAAATAATTACCGCCGAAAATTAATGGATCGATCTATGTCTAATCACGCACCAGAAACTACATCAACCGCCAGCAATCGAACCGAAGAAACCAGAAACGTCGTTTCGGCTATTTTGGAACAAATACCAGATCTGATTAAGGTTAAACAAGTCCGGCGGCGTGATGGTTCGGTGGTAGATTTCAAGCCAGAGAAAGTTGGTCTGAAAGTTTCTGAAGCCTTGATTGATGTCGGTGTCAATGATCAGCAACTCTTGGCGCGTTGTACTCATCAAGCTTTGATGCGAATTGATCGCGAATATGATGGTCACACTATACCGACAGTAGATGACGTGGCTCGCGTTGTGGCTCTGGTAATGATCGACAACAATTTGGCGTTTGCAGCGAAAAAGTTTTTTGAAGCTCAGTTACCAGATCGTGATCGGCGACCACGACTTTTGAGTCAGGGTTTAGAGTTCAGACGTTATTACACCCGCCCTGACGTTCATCCCTATGATCGAATTGAATGGGAGCGGCGTGATGCGATTATAAGAAATGAAAAAGGCAACGTTGTTTTTGAGCAGTTAGATGTGGAGGTGCCGAAAACCTGGAGTCAGACTGCAACAAATATTGTTGCTTCTAAATATTTTCGAGGAGAAATTGGTCAGCCAGACCGCGAGTTTTCAGTTCGTCAGATGGTAGATCGGGTGGCTCAAACAATTACCGAATGGGGTCGGAAAGATGGCTATTTCGCCACCAATGAAGACTCTTACATATTTCAGAACGAATTAACTTCAGCGCTTGTTAATCAACGAACCGCATTTAACAGTCCAGTTTGGTTTAACGTTGGTGTCAATCCGCGGCCGCAGTGTTCAGCCTGTTTTATCAATTCCGTCCGAGATGACATGCGATCTATTTTGAATTTGGCGGTAACTGAAGGCATGCTTTTTAAGTATGGTTCTGGCACTGGTACGAATCTGTCAGCTTTACGCTCCTCTCAGGAATTATTAGCCAAATCAAGTGGTAAATCATCCGGCCCCGTGTCCTTCATGAAGGGTTTCGATGCGTTTGCTGGGGTTATTAAGTCGGGCGGTAAGACACGGCGAGCGGCCAAGATGGTTATATTGAACGTTGATCATCCGGATATTGAACAGTTTATAAATTGTAAAGTTCGTGAAGAACGCAAAGCCAAGTCATTGATTAAAGCTGGCTATGACAGCTCGATCGATGGTGAAGCGTATAGTTCTATCTTTTTTCAAAACGCCAATAACAGCGTGCGAGTGACGGATGATTTTATTCAAGCAGTTTTAGAGGACGGTTCGTGGGAGACCAAGGCCGTTACCACTGGTCAATCGGTGCAGACATTGCAGGCGCGTGATTTAATGAGGCAGATTTCTGCTGCTGCTTGGGAATGCGGTGACCCAGGTTTGCAGTTTGATACGATAGTTAATCGTTGGAACACTTGTCCAAACTCCGGTCGCATCAATGCCAGCAATCCTTGTTCAGAATTTATGTTTTTGGATGACACCGCCTGCAATTTAGCCTCACTCAATTTATTAAAGTACTTGCGAGACGATGGTACATTCGATATCGAAGCTTTCAAACACACGGTTGAAATCATGGTGACAGCCATGGAGATCATTGTGGGTAATTCTTCCTATCCAACACCTTCAATCGAAGAGAATAGTTACGATTTTCGTTCGCTTGGTTTGGGTTATGCCAATTTGGGTGCGTTATTGATGGCCAGCGGTTTAGCTTATGATTCGGACGATGGTCGTAATTTTGCCGCGGCAGTTACGGCTCTGATGACTGGCCAGGCCTATCTGCAATCAGCTCGGATCGCTGCGGTGCTGGGCACCTTCCGTTATTATAAGTTGAATGAACGTCCTTTTTTGCGGGTGGTTGGTCTGCATCGTGATCAAGCCTACACCATCAGAACGCAAGGCGTGCCAGTTGATTTAATTGATGAAGTGAAACGGGTCTGGGATACTACTCTCGAGGAAGGTTTAGCGAACGGTTTTCGTAATGCTCAAATTTCTCTTCTCGCACCGACTGGGACAATTGGTTTTCTGATGGATTGTGATACCACTGGCATCGAACCAGATATCGCCCTGGTTAAATATAAATGGTTGGTGGGCGGTGGATTGATGAAGATCGTTAACGGTACAGTGAAATCTGCTTTGATTCGTTTAGGTTACGATGGATTGCAATTGGCCGACATTCTGAAGTATTTGGATCAGCATGACACTATTGAAGGTGCACCCCATCTTAAAGAGGAACATTTGTCGGTGTTTGATTGCGCTTTTCGTCCAGCCAAGGGTCAACGCTCCATTCAATCTATGGGTCACATTCGCATGATGGCCGCTGTTCAACCTTTTTTGTCTGGTGCTATTTCCAAAACAGTGAATTTGCCCAATGAAGCCACGGTCGAAGATGTGGAGAACGCTTATATCGAGGCTTGGAAGCTGGGGCTTAAAGCTATCGCGGTTTATCGAGATGGTTCAAAAGGACAACAAGTGTTGACTACTTCAGTCGAATCCAAATCTGAAATAAATAATTCTGAATTAGGGGTCGAGCTGACGAAACTAAAGGAACAATTGGATGAGGCATTAGCTAAACCGCGCATTGAGTACAAACCATTACGACGGCGTTTATCAGATGAGCGTAAGTCAGTTACTCATAAATTTTCCGTCGCTGGTCACGAAGGTTATATTACAGTTGGACTTTACGATGACGGACGACCAGGAGAGATGTTTATTCGTATGGCCAAGGGTGGTTCGGTGATTTCCGGATTGATCGATGCTTTTGCCACCACTACCTCAATCGCTTTGCAGTATGGTGTGCCGCTCAAGGTACTGGTCAATAAGTTTGTGCATTTGCGATTTGAGCCATCGGGTTTTACCTCCAATCCTAATATTCGCATTGCTAAGTCAATTATTGATTATCTGTTTCGTTGGTTGGCGCTTAAGTATTTACCACTCGAGGATCAGATTGCTGTTGGGGTAAATATTGATGCTTCAACTTTGGCTGATGCAGGCAAAGAAGACATGGAGGCGTCGCATGATAAAGAAGCTAAAGATGAGGATCGAGATGGATTAGATGATCGGGTACAGCAAATGAGTATGACCGACGCCAAATTATCGAACAAAAAAAGATCCGATTTGGTTCAAGCAAAAGAAGCTTCAACCATGATTTTATCTCAACTCACTTCCAACTCACTTACTTTAGGCTTCGATGTTCAGTCTGATGCGCCACCCTGCGATACCTGCGGAGCAATTATGATTCGCAATGGAGCTTGCTATAAGTGTATGAATTGTGGGGCAACGAGTGGTTGCTCGTAGTAAAAATAAGAGGGGCTCCCAGCCCCTTTTTGGCTATCAGTTTATGAATCAGGGCTACATTCAAATTTATACTGGCGACGGAAAAGGCAAAACTACCGCCGCCCTTGGTTTAGCGGTTAGGGCAGTTGGAGCCGGAAAGAGAGTCGCGATTGTTTATTTTGACAAAGGCGGAACTCATTATAGTGAGCGCAAAGTCTTAGCTGAAAAATTTTCCGGTGAGATTGATTTTTATGCCACTGGCCAGGATCGAATCGATCCGGATACCGGCCATTTTCGTTTTGGTGTGGAGCCGGAAGATAAAGTCGAAGCTGAGCGAGGTTTCGCTTTGGCGAAAAAGATTATTCAACAAGGTAAACACGACTTGGTTATTCTCGATGAGATAAATACAACTGGTTCGCTTGGACTACTTGAAGCCAAACTAGTCGAGGATTTATTGCGTAATAAACCAGCTCAGCTTGAATTAGTATTGACCGGTCGTGGCGCATTACAATCCTGGTGTGATTTAGCTGACTTGATCACTGATATGCAACCGATAAATCATTATTTTTATCGCGGCGCACCAGCACGGATAGGTTTGGATTATTAATCTCTGAAAGAATGTCAGTTGTTCGTTTAGTTTAATGAAATTTTCCAGATTAACACCAATAAAAAAACATCCGGACAGCCGGGTGTTTTAGCTTGATTTTGATCGCCGAGTACCTTACATGCCGAGACGGTATAAGGTTCTCTGCCACCAACTTAAGTTTTGAATGATGCGCTGACGTCTGAGTCGCAATTGACGCAACTTTTTGTGGTTGGGGTCAGAGCCGGTGCGTGCGCAAGTTATATCCAGATCAGCCTGACAGATCAGTGATCGAGCCAGCCCTTGATCACCACGTCTTAGAAGCTCCTCTGCATTATCCAGCTTTTGGCTAGCCGCCTGAGTCATGATCGAGAAATTTTTTTCGCGACTCATTTTTGTCCTCCTTGAGACAAAAAAGTATCAGCTTAATTTGTTGCCGTCAATAAAATGTTTTGATACTTATTTGGTGAAGTATCTTTTTAGGAAGATGGTTCTCAACAAAAAAATCGCCCGGAGCGCGAGGGCGATTAAGATTAAGCCGATGAAGAGCTGATTGGGTCAAGCGTAGATACGCCGGACAATTCGCCAGAACCAACCGAGGCGACAAATGAGTGCTTTTAGACGCAATTGTCGCTCTCCGATGATCAATTCATCTTGTCGACAGGTCACCAGACACTGGGCTTGTCGGAGGTGGTGTTCAGCGAGACTGAGTTCAATCAACGCTTCATACCCATTTTTTTGACTGAGGTGAATCTCGGCTTCTTCCAGGCAACCAGTTGCCAAGCCTACTTCGTCTCTGCAAGACCAACCTTCGTTTGTCATCTTTCGCCTCCTGGCAAACAGGGATATTTCACCGTATAGGTTCATGTTTTGGTTGTCAATCTTATATTCATTAATGACACACTTTCAATAAAAGAAAAACGCCCAGGGGGCGTAGAAGACTAAGATTATTATGGATTTTGCTGATTTGGCGAAGATTCCTGACATCGGGTCAATTGTCGTTTAAGAAAGGCCTCCAATTGATCAAATTCGTTTTCATCTTGGGTTGGCTCACCCAATCGAGCGCAGTGTAGGAAGTGAGTGGCCAGTCTCAATTGGCAGATAGCCTTAGCTTGTCGACTGGTATCAGCTACCAGATTTTTTAGAGTTGCTTGACCCAATCTGATGGCCAGACCGAATAATGGGCGATGCTCGGGGTTGAGCCGTGTTTGTTTTTGGTTTTTTTTGACTGCTGTATCAAGCGGATCACTGAGTCGTGAGCATTGCAGATAAAAGTCAGCCAGAACTAGAAGATCATTGGCTGGACTCAGTAGATCCTGACGAAGCAACTGCTCAGCCCGTCGACCCAGATCAATCGCCACCTCAAATGGCGGGCGAACTAGTTTTTCAACCTTCATGCTTTATCCCTCCGAAAATTTCAGATTAGAACATTATTGATTTTTGTTGAATGACCTAGCTACTAAACTCTGTCAACGACACAACTTATCACCCCAGATTCACGGCGTCAATTTGTCAGGCTACTGAGTCAAAGAAAGTTGCCAAGTTTTACAACCATGACCTCCTAAATGTTGGTAAATAAAAGATTTTTTACTCGTCGGTAGCCTTGAGTGGGTGGATTCGCTTTTCTGATAAAAGAAAAAGAGCCCCGGCGAAAAAATTCACGCAGAGGCTCAAGTGTTTAAGAGGGACAAGCTCACAAGGGATCAAGAATCACTTCCTGGCAGCCGACAACCCGACGTCGTCGCAGTGGTGACCACCCCTGTAGTTGCTGACGTCGAGTCCGCCGGAAGCAAAGAGGCCGACGTGGACACGGATACCGTCCGAGGCGAGACTGGACGTCCGAGCGTAGATGTATTTGAAGAGTCGGACATCACGAGCTTTGTGATAGGTCGTGATGAACCAACACATCTCGGCTGCGTTCGGATGCTTCTCGAATGCGGAGAGAAGCTTACTCTGCTCGTTTCGCGTCTTGCCGGTCGGGTTCTGAACAGGCGTCTTCTTGATCATGAGCCACCCGAAGAACGTCTTGTCCTTGCAGGCGAACTTTTGATCGGCATACCCTTTGAGGGGCAGGAAGAAAGTTCTCAGCTATTCGAGAGTTATTCGCTGACTGTTCAGAAAGAGTCTCATGCGCGGACGATCATCAGTCAGCTCCAGGACGAATTGCCCGAGTGGTCCTGGAGCGGCGATCCGTCGTGTCACCATGATGACATTGTCGGCTGGCGCGCTTTCCAGGCCGCGAATCAGAGTTGACAGCTGATAATCTTCGAATTGGATAGCGCCCATGGAGCGTAGATTGAGCAGCGCCTGTTGTCTGACTGATCGTTGTGTTTGTCGTCGAATTGATCGACAGATGTTGAGCTCGAGAGCTGTTTCTGAATGATTGCGTCGACAGCCATTATTGAATAGCCGCCAGATACGATTTCGAGCTTCTGGCCCGGCTATTTCTTGCTCTGGGACATAATTGACTAGTGATACATCATCACTTGCGGTGCCGGAAACCGGCTCCTGTTCGTCTACTGAAAAAAAGACGAACACTGTTACAGCCAGCAGGATAAGGGCAACGGTTAGAAGAGACTTCGCCGTTGTTTTTGTCATGGTACCTCCGGATTTTTAGCTTACCTCAAGCCTAATTTGAGGTCAAACAACAAAAACCGCCGTTTAAACGGCGGCTAGTGAGTTTTTGTGTTATCGAACACGTTCACGGGCGGCGGTGAAGCCCTCATTTCCCAGACAGAGCAGAGTTGCCAGGCCGGCCGCCAGACCAACAGCGGCCATGGTCTCAGCCAGCTCAGAGGAGCGTTCGATGCCCATCAGACTGATGCAGGCGCGAGCGAACGTATTTTCTGCTGTTTCACCTGTTAGTCCGACTGGCAATACGGTCCAGAGATACCCCTCCAAGCTATCTCGGGTTTGGCTGAATTTAATCAACGGTTGCCTGGGATCGGTGATTGAGGTCACTGACGCATTGATGGCTCGAGTGTCCTGATAAGTGGCGCGAGCCACCGCCTCGATGCCGTTCAGAATTTCTTTGTTGTGAGTTTGGGCTCGTCGTCGATCAGCATTGGCCCAGTCTTGCAATTCAAGAATGACGTCGACAGCCGACTGTCCAATCATATTTTTCGGCCAGACAGCACGGGCTCTAACTGTCCAACCAGTAGCAACGTGACTGCAGGTAGCAGCAGTTGAATGACGCCCAACTACTGGTTCCAGCAGGCGTGCCAACTTTTCAGCGAAGAGAGTGGCTACATCTCGACCAGCCAATTCAGCGGTATCGATAGCCGCGGTCACAACGATAGCTGGCCGACCACCCACCTTGTCCAGAATTTGATATTGGGCAGTCGGTTCTCCCAGACCCAGTCGATATCTTCGGTTCAATGAACGCCAGGTTTTGATCAGTGCGCCGGTAAGGTCATCCTTAAGTCTAGCTTGAGCGCTCTCCAGTTCTTTTTGACTGGCGAAACCAGCGAATAGAACCTGAGCCATCGCTCGGTTTTGACTATCTGAGGAGACGGTGAATCCGGCCGGCCAACACAGTTTAGCTGCCTTGGAAACTCCGGCCACGACCGTGCTTTCTTCGGTGGCCATAGTTACCAGACGATCCTTGCCGTTGACGCGCACATTTGTTGCCAGACCAAGTGGAATTGGGATTGCTCCAACCCGGTTTTCGACACACTCAGTGAGCAGATCCCCGGCCTGTAGCAGGGTCATGCTATCCATCAGAACAAAGCCTTGTTCAGCGTTGCCGTTAAGCGCACCGGCTGAGCGCAACAATCTCAAGCGGTCAGTTTGAGTAAGTCCGCGCAGAGGCAATCGATTACAGCCGGGCTGTGTGGTACCAGATGTTTTTTTAGAAAAATGAGCCATGGTGCATCTCCTGTCAGATTCTAATGGCTGACATTTGATTAAAGCAAAATAAGGCATCCATGTCAAGGCAAAATAAGGCTAATTCGATTTTGTTTGATATACTTAGAAAAATTCGACTTTTTTCATGTTTTTATGCCTTCTAATACTTTTTCTAAAGCCGTCATTTTTCGGGTGGTGGTTGTCACTATTGATTTGATAATTTTGTATTTTGTCCTAGGAAGTTTCGCTGCTGGCGGCGCCGCCACACTTATTAGACATGTTATTCAGATATTGATGTATTGGTATCATGAGCGTGTTTGGGGGCGACATCCGTGGGGTATTGTAAAAGGTGTTGAAACCAGCCGTCGAGCTTTGGTTAAGACTATTACTTTTCGATTGTTTACCTCCGGCAAAGATTTGTTTGTTATTTTGCTATTCACTGGAGAGATGGAGCGCGGATTAATCGGCATGTTATTGATTGCTCTAACTAATTCGATTGTTTATTTTGTCTTTGAACGAGTTTGGGTGCTTAGAAAGTAAAATCTCTGACATTTTTAATGTTTGTTTCCAGAGAAAGCTAAAGCTTTCTTTTTATTGTTTCTACAGGTAATTTAAAGAAGCTATGATTAGTGATTTGTTTGTCTACAAAATGGAAAAAACCCTTAAGCACGATGCACCTTTGCCGGATCGCATGCGCCCGAGCTCCTTAGAGGAATTTGTTGGACAGGAAGAGGTGATCGGCCAGGGGAGCATGTTGCGGCTTTTGCTGGCTAAAGATGAGGTGCCTTCGATGATTTTTTGGGGTCCACCAGGAACAGGCAAGACCACGTTAGCCCGGCTTATCGCGCGAATGACTAAGGCTCGTTTTGTGCAATTTTCAGCTGTTTCAAGTGGTGTGGCTGATTTGCGGGCAGTGGTTCATGAATCGCAAGAGAGGTTAAAAATGCACAGTGAGCGTACTATCTTATTTGTTGATGAGATTCATCGTTGGAATAAGGCTCAACAGGACGCATTTTTACCGTTCGTAGAAAACGGAACAGTAATTTTGATCGGGGCGACCACTGAAAATCCATCCTTCGAAGTTAACGCGGCGTTATTGTCTCGCTGTAAGGTGTTTGTGTTGGAGCGACTGGCTGTGGAGTCCATTGAGAAATTGCTGGAGCGAGCACTGGTTGATACTGAGCGAGGTTTAGGCGGAAGAGGTGTGGAGGTTGGAGAGGGCGTCTTGAAGTTTATCGCTGAAGTGGCAGATGGAGATGCTCGAGCAGCGCTTAATCTACTTGAAATGACCGTTAAATCTACTCCCGAACGGGTTAGCAAGGATTCCGGCCAGGGGCATAAACTGGTAAAATTGACTAAGGGAGCTGTAGCCAAACTAGTGCGTCGTTCACACCTTAAGTATGACCAGAGTGGTGAGGAGCACTACAATATTATTTCAGCTTTACACAAGAGTTTGCGTGGTTCTGATCCAGATGCGGCGCTGTATTGGTTGGGGCGAATGCTTGAAGCTGGGGAAAAGCCCGAATATATCGCTCGACGACTGGTGCGATTTGCTTCCGAGGATATCGGCCTGGCTGATCCAAACGCGTTGGTTCAGGCGTTGGCTGCTTTTGATGCCGCGCACAAGCTCGGTGTTCCTGAATGTGATGTCTGTCTGGCTCAGGCCGTGGTGTATTTGGCTCGCGCGTCCAAATCTAACGAGTTGTATCTGGCTTATGGTCAGGTTAAGCAGGATGTGGAACTGACTCAAAATGAGCCAGTGCCGATTCATCTGCGCAATACGTCGACTAAGTTAATGAAAGATCTGGGTTACGGTCGAGATTATATCTACAATCCTTCGGTTGCGGGGTCGGTTGAGCAGGATTATTTTCCAGAAAAACTTAGAGGTAAAAAATATTTAAAGAATTTGATATTCAACGTGAAGGATTGTCAATCTGACGATAACGGCGACAACAACGACGGCGACAAATCAAAATAATTTTTATGATTAAAACAAGTCGTAATATTCTGATCATCATTTTTGTTCTGGCGATTGTTATCGCGGCGGCGATTTCTTGGTATGCAACCAAACCAGAAGAAGACGTTGATCTTTATGCCAAAGCTGTGGCCAGGTTGGCACAGACTAAGTCATTCGTTGTGGAGTTGGAGCTGGAGACTTTTTTTGATCCGTCATCATTCATGACTGAAGGAGGATCCGGGTTGCTTGGCTCGATCGATGTACCGTTACGGATTAGTGGTCCGGTGGCGTTGTCTTATCCTCGTGGTGGTCTGGTGACCGGTCAGGCTAAGCTGGATTTCAGTGCTGGCTTCGGCATCATTAAACTCATGGAACTGGATACTTTAGTTGCGGCTGACGGTCGATTGTATGCCCGGGCGCGAAATTTGCCCGATGATCTGGGTTCCGCCTTAGATGTACAGAGTTTAAACGAAACCTGGTTTTCAGTTGGTGGACAGGACTTAATGCGACTGATGCCAAAGATCGGTACAGAAAATGATTGGTCTGGTGCAACCGCTGCAATTCAGTCCGATGAATTGCGATCGGCTCTGGCTGATTGGCTGATTCCTTACCGTCGTTATCAGGACACAATTATAAGTGGTCATGCTGTCGCACATTACGAAATGTTAATTGATCGTGACCGACTGACTAATTTGTTGGCTGTAATTATTGGAGTCATGCGGGGGCGTCCTTGCTCAGAGGCTGAGCGGGCAACAATACTCGCCGGAGTGAACAGTCGGCGTTTAATGGCTGAAACTTGGATAGATAAAGTTAACAATGATTTGAGCGTTATAACGCTGGGTATTTTTCCACTAGAAGACGAAGGAGTAGTCGGAATGCCGATTGCTTTAACCTTAACTTTTAAGTCGTTTGAGTTACCAGTGGAACTTCAGGTTCCAACCAACACCAGTCCACTATCAGCTGTATTGATGCGTGTGTTGCGTGTGCCGGCGGCGAATATCGTTAATTAGAGAAGAGCGGACTTTAATTTTTTAATTATTTCTGATTGTTGCGCCTATTTATGACTCAAACCAAATGGTATTTCAAGCCTTACGTTTTGATCGTGATTTGTTCATCGGTGGTGGCAATTTTCATGATGTTATTAACGTTGTTGTTGTTGCCACAAACCGCAGAAATTTTGAGTGTGATGCAGTGGCGCATGGCCAATACCGACTCTTTTCGCTTATTGGCTGATATTGAATATCAAGGTTGGGTTACGCGGGAGGACAGTCAGCGCGATCGCGAGTCTGTTGGTGTAAAGATATCCAGCTGGATTGATCGAACTGACGAGGAGCTGACCCGCCAACGTCACATTTTTCGGTTTTTAATTGGACCTCAGATTAGTGGCAACGAATCGATTTATCGTTTTGAGGGCGAAGAACGGTCTTTGGGTGACGCTAATTTTTTACGATTGGATCGCATTCCACAGCAGTTAGGCGGCGTTCGTCTCGATCGGTTCGTTGGCCGCTGGTTGCGGATTGAGAAACAAGATATAGCAAAACGTATCGATCTTCCGGTTATTGGTGGTGGACGTGATTTGACAGATGAAGACAGTCAATACCTACTTGAACAGTTTCGCCAAACTCCATTTTTTACAGTGCAGCAACGACTTAAAGACGAGGTTGTCGGCGGCGCAAATACTTTTCATTACACGATTAAACCGGAGCTGTCTTTTTTTAAAGATTTTTTTGTTACATCGGAAACTGTTCGCAAGGGGCGTGAGTTGACATCGGACGAACGGCGAATCGTTGATCGATTTTTTTCTAATGTGCAAGCCGAGACAGGTGAGATTTGGATCGGTCACAGCGATTATTATTTGTATCGTTTATTTTTGCGATTCAACTATAACGACGGTTTAAGAGATGGTAGTTTGTCATTAACCCTAACCTTTTCTGATTTTAATCAGCCCTATCAGATTGCTGATCCTGAAGGCGAGGTGCAGGACGTGAGCCAGATTATCGAGTCGTTATTACCGAGCTTTGTTAATAAGTTACCGTTGGCTAATATCGGTGGTCAGAATTTGATCAATTCCGGCGATGGGAGTCGGGGTGGTCTGTCGGTAAGCGTTACAACAATTCAGGCCGAAGATCCGGATCGGGATGGTTTGAATAATTATCTTGAATTCTTTTATGGCTCAGATCCCAATAATCCAGACACCGACGGTGATGGAATGTTGGATGGTGCAGAAGTAATTGGTGGTAGGAACCCGACCGGGCCAGGTCGATTGTTCGACTTCGGATTATCCGAAGCTCTTAATAGAGATGAAGAAGCCAGCGAATCAAAGATTAATGAGATTAAGGCGAAGACCGCTGACATCGAAGCTTTGGACACCGGAACAACAGCGGAAAACAGCAATTCATCAGCACAATAAAATGTCATGTCAGCACCAATTGTAACCAGGAGACAAGTCAGAAAAAGTAGGGCAGACGCGCCGTATTCGCGTCTGCGCTTTTTTCGTGTTGTTATTTTGTTGGCTTTTGTCGCTCTGGTGGCGCGATTGTTTGTCCTGCAAGTGCTATCACATGATTTTTATGTAACTCTGGCTTTTAATCAACATAATATTTTTGCCGAGCTGTACCCCGAGCGTGGCACTATTTATCTTCAGGATCCCCATTCAGCCACTAACTTGTTTCCGGCGGCCATCAATAAAAATCTTAACTTAGTTTATGCTGTGCCGCAGGATATTGACGATCCGGTTGGAGTGGCTGAACAAGTGGCTAAGATACTAGAATTAGATGTAGCTGAAGTCGAGCGAAAATTATCATTAGCAGATGATCCATACGAGCCGCTCAAGCGTCGCGTTCCTGATGAGATATGCGATCAGTTGCGCGCGTTGGATTTGCCGGGTATTGGCTACATCGCTGAACCATATCGTTTTTATCCCGAGGCTAACTATTTATCACATGTTATTGGTTTTGTTGGAGTGAATGAGACCGGCGGACAGATTGGCCAGTATGGAATTGAGGGTTACTGGAATCAGGATTTAGCCGGCGAGCCGGGTTCATTAGAAGCAGAACGAGATCCGCTCGGACGCTGGATTGGCGCCGCTAATCGTAGTTTGATACCAGCCAAAGATGGAGCAGCTGTGGTTTTAACGATCGATCGGGCTATTCAATATGTAGCCTGCGAAAAATTAAAACAAGCTGTGATTTCACATCGAGCCACAGGTGGTGCGGTGGTAATTATGAATCCCAGCACCGGAGCCATCTTGGCTATGTGCGGTCTACCAGATTTTGATCCGAATAATTTTTCTCGGGTGGATGACATCGCTGCATTTAATAATCCGGCGATTTTTACGGCTTACGAACCAGGTTCGATCTTTAAACCGATCACTATGGCCGCAGCAATAGACGCTGGTAAAGTCGAACCAAATACGTTATACGAAGACACGGGTGAGGTGGTTATTGGTCCGTATGTCATTCGTAATTCAGATGGTCTGGCGCATGGCTGGCAGAGCATGACCCAGGTATTAGAAAAATCATTAAACACTGGAACTATTTTCACCGTAACCGAGCTTGGTCCGGATCTTTTTCGTAAATATGTTCAGGAATTTAATTTTGGCCAGCGAACTGGTATTGAATTGGATACAGAATCAACTGGCAACACTTCTTCATTGGAGAAGAATGGCGATATCTGGAGTGCGACCGCTTCTTATGGCCAAGGTATAACCGTGACACCATTGCAGATGGTAACTGCTTTTTCTGCTATTGCTAATGGTGGCAAACTTATGAAGCCATACGTGGTGGAGCGGGTCGTTGATCCGACCGGTCACGAAACAATCAATGAACCAGAGGTGATCCGACAGGTTATTTCCAAGCGGGCGGCGACTTTGTTGGGGGGTATGTTGGTGCGAGTCGTCGAAAGTGGTCATGGTAAACGGGCTGGAGTACCGGGTTATTGGACTGCCGGTAAGACAGGTACGGCGCAAATTGCCAAACAATACCAAACTGGTTACGAAGAAGATGCATTTATTGGGTCATTCATCGGATTTGCTCCGGTTGATGATCCGGCTTTTGTAATGTTGGTTAAAATTGATCGACCACAAGACGTGCTATGGGCTGAATCTTCCGCTGCGCCGCTATTTGGGGAAATTTCTGATTTTTTGCTAAACTATATGGAGATTCCACCAAATCGGGCTAAATAATATCCGATGGCGGTCAAATGTTAGTTTTATGAAAAAATTTGTTGAGCAAAGGCTGGCTAGGCAGGCCAAAAGACTATTAGCCAGGAAAAAACCAGTAATTATTGGTATTACCGGTTCAGTTGGTAAAAGTGCAGCCAAGAATTGCATTGGTGCGATTCTGGGCGGTAGCTTTAATCTGCGAATCAGTCCAAAAAATTATAATACGGAATTTGGTCTGCCGTTGACCGTGCTGGGATTAAAGGCAACCGGTCGATCGGCTATGGGATGGTTGAATAATTTGATTCGCGGTTGGTGGAGATCAAATTTTGGTGGGCGTAATTATCCGGATACTTTGGTATTGGAGATGGCTACGGATCATCCTGGTGATATTAGCAAGTTGGTCGCGATTGCACCGCCAAACATCGGAGTAGTTACGACGATCGGGGAGTCACATCTCGAATTTTTTGGTTCAGTCGCAGCTATCGCCGCCGAGAAATCTAGATTAGCTGAAGCCGTTCCGGCCACCGGAGTAGCGGTGTTGAATCGTGATGATGATTTGGTTTGGGCGATGCGTAAGAAAACAAAAGCTCAAGTTGTTTCGATTGGTTTTCATGAAGAATCAGATGTTCGAGCGTTGGCCGATACGGTTAAGTTGGCCTGTCGTCAAGAGGCGGGTTGTGGCACGCATTTCAAAATTGAAGTTGATGGTGCGACGATGCCGATATTTATCCGGGGGGCATTGGGTTGGCCAACTATTTATGCTGTATTGGCCGCAGTGGCTGTTGGTCGGGCTCGTGGATTGAATATGATGCAGATGGTTGAACGACTGAAAGATTTTGAACCAGCACCAGGCCGTCTACATTATGTACCCGGCATTAAAGGAACAATTTTAATTGATGATACTTATAATGCTGCACCAAAATCAGTTTATGCTGCACTTGAAGTATTGTGTGAATTGCCGTTGATTGCCGAGGATGACAAGCGATTCGCAGTTTTGGGCGATATGTTGGAATTGGGTCAGATTTCTGATCAGGCTCACGCTGATGTCGGTCGTCGCGCAGCTGAGTTGGGTATTGATTATTTAGTCTTGGTTGGTGAGCGTATGCTAGAAGCTAGGAAAGCAGCGGTGGCGGCGGGTATGAGTGAGGATCGAGTGTTGAGTTTTAGTAAAAATTTGGAGGCCGGTAAATTTGTCCAGTCTAAGATGAAGCCAGGTGACGCGATACTAATTAAGGGTTCACGGGGAATGCAAATGGAATTTGTAGTGAAGGAATTGATGGCCGAACCTTTGCGGGCGGCGGATTTGTTGCCGGGCGATCATCAGGAGTGGAGGGTGTAATTAGTGTGGTCTGATTAGATAAAAATTAAGGAAAAAATCCAGTCTACCGGCTGGATTTTTTTAAAAAAGTGGCAGATAGTTTTATGTTGACTTATTGCTCATTGGCAGGCACGTTAAATTATAGTTTTGGTGCTGTTTAAGTTGCTGGGGTTGGAAGGAGGAGGCATGAGTACGACGTCCTTTGAAAAATGTAATTGTTATTGTCATCGTTTTGCTGAGGGCGTGATTAAGCACCTGGGGCCGTGTTGCTTTATCTGCTCATATTGTGGCCTACGCATTCGGCGGGATCATTTTCGTCCGCATCAAGTGGAGTGCGCAGAGCTTTACAAAAAAGAACGCCAGACAGAAACCGATCGATGATCAGAAAGGAAGAATCAAGTTATGACTACCAAGAGCCAGGTTGGTCGGCATCGCTGTGATATTTGCGGCGCAATATTCACTTGTCAGGCTGAAGCAGCAAACTGCGAATTGCGCGGTATTATTTTACCGCGCTTTGTTGCCGGAGACCTTATAAAACTGCAAGTAGATGAAGTTCTTCGTCTCGGCTTATCCTCCTCAGAGGTGCTGATTGATATACGACAGTTTGATGATCAGATCGGACCGGATCACGATTTTGCTTTGACCGGACGAGGTGTTCAGTACCGTGTTCGAGCAACGGGCGGGCAACGATTCGTGGTATCAGCTGAAGTAGTTTGTCTTGAGTTAGCAGATCGTATCTATTGTCGGCAGTGGTCCGAGTTTCTTCGGCGAGCCAACACTGGCCGACCGAGTGATACCGAAGGATTGGATTCTTTGCGTTCGATGCTCAATCAAAAGTTGCAGCTCGGACTTTAAGATGCTCAGAGGGTAATTCACCCTCTTTTTATTTTGCCAGCTTTGATCTATTGACTATAGGTTTCATACTGCGCTAGGCTTTTTTATCGACTAAGATAGTCGATGTGAGGAGGAGAGTCGTGTTTGAAAATGTGACTAACCTAGGATTTATCCTGGGTTGGCTGTCGGTTTTTCTGCATTTAACCGCCTTTGCTATTTACAACTGGAAGATCGTGCGGGGTTTATCCAGACCCAACACGGCAACTTGGGGGATTTGGGCTATCGTAGCTTCTTTGAACTGCGCTTCCTATTTTTTCATGAGTCAGGATTGGGTTAAGTCGCTTTCAGCTATCGCAGCTTCTGTTGCCTGTATCTTTACTTTCGTATTCGCTTTGTTTCGGGGGAGACTATCGAAGCTCGATCGTTCCGACGGGATCGTTCTGGTGATTTCTGTCAGTGCGATTATTGTCTGGTGGGTGTTTCGCAGTGCAACATTTGCCAATTTACTTTTGCAGGGAGCGCTTGTGGCAGGATTCATACCAACACTGCGTGATGTCGTGCGCAAGCCGGAACAAGAAAGTGCTTTGCCCTGGCTAATGTGGAGTCTGGTTTACGTATTGCTACTGTTGATTGTGTTGTTGCGCTGGAGTAATCATTGGCCAGACCTGGTCTACCCCATCAATTCCTTATTTTGGCATTTGTTGGTTGGTGTGTTGGCCTGTCGGCGATAGAATGTGTCTGACGAGATACTTAAACCGGATCCTCATCCGGTTTTTTACTTGATTCAAGTACGACCCCAGGAACATTGGTTTTATCTTGACATTGCTCATATTTTGGTGTTATATTTGTTTCGGAAAAAATACTTGGTCCCATCGTCTAGCCCGGTCCAGGACGTCTCCCTCTCACGGAGAAAACTGGGGTTCGAATCCCCATGGGACTACCATAAAATTATTTGATACAAAAAATATCTGACCATTGGTTGGATTTTTGTTTTCAAAGTTTTTTGGGGATGAGAAGGGCGGCGAGAGGACTGTGAGCTGGCGAACAGTCCAGTGCGTAGCCGCCCCGGTACCCGAGCGGAGCGAGGGGGAATCCCCATGGGACTACCATAAAATTATTTGATACAAAAAATATCTGACCATTGGTTGGATTTTTGTTTTCAAAGTTTTTTGGGGATGAGAAGGGCGGCGAGAGGACTGTGAGCTGGCGAACAGT
>JAHJAU010000022.1 GCA_018813785.1 Patescibacteria group bacterium
CCGCAAGTGGCAAAATCTTCATTCGCGATTAATATACGTCTGAATTATTGCTTCATAATTTACCCCCATGTTGAGCCAAAAAAATAGTTTGTTACCAACACGATTCAAGGCATAACTCTATTAATCAGTTAATTGCAAAGTGAAGATATTGCGTTTTTTCAGCTAGGAGAATCATCATGGAACACCAGCTTGGATTTTTTTCTCGACGAGAATTGGTTGGTCAGCCAGGTGCCACTCCAGACTTTAGTGATTTTAAGTGCCAGCATCAACGACAACCTGGTTCTTTCACCAGAGTGGTGCTCAATCAGATCATCAAAGTGAGGCTGCCTGCATCGGTACCACTGTGTCGCGATTGCTTCATTGCCTATCTCATTAGATATGCTACCTCTTGTACTGTTTGCAACGGACACATTTTGCCGGGGGATCCGGTAGCAGAAATTCCTATAGCTAATCAACTATGTTTGGCCCATCGAACCAAGCACTGTGCTCGTTACGTTGATCGTTATTGCGGTATTTGGGGTCAGGGTCGGCTTATTTCTCTTCATGAATTGATGCCAGATATAATTCCGGCTGGTGTACGTACCATGGCTGGTCTGAATATCTTAGCGAATGGTGGTCAACAACCTTTCTTCGGTGATTTCGGGCGATAAACTTATATCATTTAATCCCACTAGAGGGATTTTTTTATTTTTTCTTTAGAATTCGTCTCTTTATTTAAAAATTTTTTTGTTCTATGTGGACAATTTGATTGACGGTTGCCTCTAAGCAGGATTAGGTATTAAGGCGGGCATTTCCGCATTTTTCCAGGAGACGCAAATGCGCACGTTTCAGGTGTTCGTGTTGGTAGTGGTGGTCAGTTTGCTGGCCGGATGCACCGCGAATTTGCGCGGTGGACTAACAGGCTCACGGTCTGATAATATCGCGCAGCCATCAGGAAATATTCAGTTCATTTACGATGGCGAGCGAGGCACAGTGACTGGCGTAGAGTGGCCAGCCTATAGCATTACCCCTGTGGCTTTTGGTGACACAATTGTTAGTGTTATTACGCCACCGGGCTGGTCGGTCAATCGATTGGACAATCTCGTTCATATGCAAAATCGACGTCTGGAAGCGTTAATTATTATTGCTGCAGCGAGATATCCAGATTTGGAATTATTGCGTGAAATGCGCAATATCCGCGAACAAGGTTTTGAGATTTCCGATCTGGTCATTAGCAACGATGCTCGACTGACTTCGTGGTTCAGCTATGTTCGACCAGATGGTGAAGCTGGCGCTATGATCGGTTTGTATTCAGATTATCGAGATAGCTCATCTGGTATCGTGGTATTTGGTCGCTGGTCAGTCGATCGAACCGAGGAAGTAAGACCACAAATGGAGCGTATCGCCAAAAATGTGGTGATTCGTGTTATCTCTCAGGCCGATAGATCTTGAAGTCTCTGTTGATAGCGAGTGACGCTATCTAATAACAACCCTCACTTAGTGAGGGTTTTCTTTAAAAAATTTAAATCTGATACTGCTATGAATTTTCTCGAGTGAAACTGGCGATAGTAGTGGATAAATTTTTTGAAGTGAGTTGACATTAATCTTTGAGGCGTGCTAATGATAGCTACTGAACCGCAAAAGTTTGGACAACGATCAGGAGGACACATGCGATTCTTAAAGTTCATTTTATTTTTGGCAATGCTAATCAGCACAATCAGCTATTCAGCAGTAGCGGCCGCTCAGCAATCACCAGACATTATCGTAGCCGAGGCAATACCAACCAGCGAAGAAGCAGTGCCACTGGTTGAAGAGTCTGGGGCTGAGAGTTTGCTCAACGAGTTTACTTTACCGGCGGGTTGGTCTTTAGTTCGAGTTTTTGATCATGGTTTTGTCATACTGCACGTTGATGGTTCACTGGTGAGGATCACGCAGAATTACGGTGTTGGTTACTATGAAGTAGTTTGGCAAATCACCTATAGGCGTGATGATCAGTATTGCGTCAATAAACGAACGATTCGTGTCGAAAATGATGAATCCGACCTGGTGAATACCAGGCTTCTCTTGGCTAGACATCAGCGCCAGAGTTGGTCAGCAGTGGCTATTTTGGCTCCGTGGCCAATTACAATCGGTGATTTACTGACAGCCGATTTGAATCCAGCGACGCGTCGTACTACGACTTGTCGACAATAGATCTTCCTCCATCAGTCTATTTCTTCTGTGGGTAAGACAAGTAAGACCCTGTTTTTAACGGGGTTTTTTAATTTTATGTGTTTTTAGCCAAAAATATTTGACAGTAACCTAGTAAAGCATGCTAAGGTCATCACTGGTACTTTGATATTTAGCATTTGAAGAAAGGAGTCTCAAATGCGCACCGAGAGGATCTTTGGTGTTTTGGTGGTTGTACTGTGGATCGGAGGTTGTGCAACAGCCGGTTCGCAAGTGTCGCCAGAGGTGCCACAGGCACCAAACAGCGAGCCGGATGATGGTGACGGTGGTGAAGTGACTGAAAATCCACCACCAGCTGCACGTCCATCCTCAGTGACCATAGAGTTTGGCTATCCGGACGACTGGACGCCCGAGCCGGACCCAGAGCAGAATCTCATGGTTCTCAGACATTCGTCTGGGTCGGCGATCAGTTTCACGATTTGGCCGTTGGAGCAGGCTAGCCCCAGTGCACGCATCATAGAGATTTGGACCCGTGTTGCTGACGCTGCTGAGCAGGGGGCGCCTCTTGAGGCCGGTTCTCCCATCTCTGAGACTCACGAAGGAGTAGAGTCTTCCTATCTGCTCGCCACATTGACCGATGACAGCGATCAGAGATTCACTCTTTTTTGGTTGGCTTTCTCTTCGAATTATCCTGGCCTGGGCGTGCTGGTAACCGGTGCTTGGCATGAAAGCATGAATGCCGAGATGTATACGGCTATACGAGAAATCGCTGGCAGTATTCGCGTCGTCGAACAGCCGCCCGAATCTTCACAAGCACCAACCGCTGATTCTAACATCAGTCAAACTTTGCTGGTCGTCAACGATTTCGAGCCGTATGTTTCCCCTCATGCGGGACACGCGATTCTACAGAAGTTCATCACCGTCGTCCGTGCAGTCGAGCAGTCGACTACACAGGAACGAGTGCCTTGCAATCTGTGAAACCGCCCGCCTCTTGATTCTTTAAATTAGCCCCAGCGAGGGCTTTTTTTAATCAATGACCTCCACCCCAGGCTGAAGCCCGGGGGTTCCTTCCAGTTCGCAAGTTTCGCTTGCGCAAAAGCCTCCGCTTCGCTCCGGGTCACATTCATCCCCGCATTCGGCGGCTAACCACGCCGCCTTCGCACGGGGTTTCCTGTGACACAAAAACCCCGACCGAAGTCGGGGTTTTCTTATCTCTAACTTTTATAGAGCAATATCGATCATTGCTTTGAGTTGTTCATAAGGTACCGCACCTGGTACCATCTGTGGTTCACCGTTGGAACTTAGAATAATGGTTCCTGGTGTGCCTTGAACGCCGGCGGTAATACCACTGGACATATCGGCACTGATTTTACTGTCGTATTTTTGTTCTTGAAGACAGGTACTAAACTTGGAAGTGTTTAAATTCAAGTCTTCAGCCAGCTGTTGATATAGGTCAGATCCGA
Organism: Patescibacteria group bacterium; assembly: GCA_018813785.1. Lineage (GTDB taxonomy): Bacteria > Patescibacteriota > Patescibacteriia > SG8-24 > SG8-24 > JAHJAU01. The sequence goes on from JAHJAU010000022.1 coordinate 3,612, forward strand.
GCGAGCTTTGATTTTCGAATAAGGCATTAGCATACTCAAAAAATTTTCCTTGCTCACCTGCGCATTCTGCTGCATTGGCTGCTGGCCTAGCGTTTGCATGAAAGGATAAGGGAAAGTGTCTAATAGTGGTTTGGATCTGTCCGTCGTATTCCTTTAATGCCTGCTGGAGTGTTGGGTGAAATCGACCACAGAATGGACACTCGAAGTCGGTGTAAACAATCAATGTGACTTCAGCATCATCAGGGCCAAGTACATGATCATTTTCATCGATCGGTTTAATCTCCCCTATGATATCTTCTTCTGGCGCAGCTGTCGGTGTTGGATTGAGTGCAGATGGTTGAACTACCTTATTGGGATCAGTTGCGGTTGATCCATTACCAAAATTAGCCTGTCCATCTAAGATTAATCCTAGAAGGATAAAAAATCCCACAGTGCATAACACCAGTACACCACCCACGAGACCAAGAATAAAACTAACTTTAGGTGAAAGAGTTATACCTGAATTTCCTTGATTTGCCATACGTTCAATTAGTTTAAAACAATTAGATTTTGACAGATAGACTGTCTGATTAAGCTACCACATTCTAGCAGTGTTTTTCTCCACCTGCAAACCAAGCAAGTTGAAATCTTATTTTTTTCTTTCGAAGGTTACTCGATAGCCAGCAATAATAGCGATAAGCAGGGAAATTAACACCAAGTGTGAAAGTGGTATGGCCAGAAGGATTATCAGCCAGAGAGGAATCATAAACTCAGATCTCCCAAATTTTTGTCGGATCGCCAGGTGATAAGTTAACAATTCCCATAAAAATTTGATGAAGTGACTCCAGGGATTGTTGTTCTGATTAGGCTGCAGCATAAGAATTCAATTATGGTAAAGACATTTAACCAAATCAAGAATAATCGAAATTGAGTAAACAAAAAAGGATGCGAACTTACACCCTGGTCACCTCCCTACTTCAAATAGGTACAATTATTAGCATATCATAACTTACTGATTCTGTCAAGAGTTATTGACAGAATGTTACAGGGAAGTAGTAATCTCCGCTTTACGGGAAGTTAAATCTTCCGCCTCTGCTAGTATGCCGGGGTATGGAAAATTTACTACCAATGACACTCAAACAACTCGGCAGGCTCGACGTGATACATCGCGCCAAAAGGAGAGAAATAACTCAGAAGGTGGCCGCGAAAATGCTACAGGTCACCGACCGCACGGTTCGGGAATACCTGCAGAGGCTGGAACTGGAGGGTCCGGGATTCCTGCGGCACGGACTCAGAGACCGGCCATCAAATAACTGTATTCCCGACGGTGAACGCCACAGGATTGAATCTCTGCTACGAAACAGGTACCCAGACTTCGGTCCGACCTTCGCCACCGAAAAACTTCGGGAGCTGCATGGCATCGAGCGGAACCGGAAGACCGTGCAGCGAATCCAGGTCTCGCTTGGCCTCTGGAAACCGAGACGCGTCAGGCAACAGGCTGTCCACCGGGCGTACCGAACGCCTCGCTTCACGTTCGGGGAACTGATCCAGTTTGACGGTTCGTATCACTTCTGGTTAGAGATGCGCCTGCTCGACGCCGACGGGAACCCGATCGAGCTCTGCCTGCTTCTCGCCATCGACGACGCGACCGGGAAGATTCTGGACGCGCAGTTCGCTCCGCACGAGGGTGTGCTCCCGGTCATGGGATTTTGGCTAAACTACGCGGGAACGCACGGCCTCCCGAAATCGATCTATCTCGACCGGTTCTCGACATATTCCATGAACCACGGCCTGGCAAAGGACAACCCCGACACTCTGACCCAGTTCGAGCGAGCCGCCAAGGAGGCCGGTGTCGAGATCGTCCACGCACACAGCCCACAGGGGAAGGGTCGGGTCGAGCGCGCCTTCGGGACGCTACAGGATCGGCTGGTGAAGGAGATGCGGCTCGCTGGAATCAGCACTGTCGAGTCGGCTAACGCCTTCCTGCGCGAAACGTTCATCCCCGACTTCAACCGACGTTTTGGGAGAGAAGCCGCGAAGCGCGGCAACCTGCACCGCCGGATATCGAGGAAGGAACTCACCGAAGTGCTGCCGTACGTCTTCTGCCGGAGAGAGCAGCGCATCATCCGGAACGACTTCACGATCCCCTTCAAGAAGGATCGATTCCAGCTACTGCCGACGCCGCGGCTCCACCTGCGCCCGAAGGAGCAAGTCGACGTGCATGAGCTGCCGGACGGCAACATCAGGCTACTCGTCCGGGGGAAAGCCGCAAACTATCATGCTCTGCCCCCGACGGCGCGCTGACCGCCGGAACCAGAGCCTGAGCCAGGACTTACAAACCGGAAGTTTTAACTTCCCTCAAAAGCGGAAGATTTAACTTACCTTTGACAGGATGAATTTAAAGCTGGTCGAATGACGATTTTTTTGCTATAATTAACACGAATATGGATTATAAGAAGTTTCAGAGTTTTTTCTTTTTGGCCGCGCTGGCCTTTAGCTTGGTGCTAACCTTGCTAATTTTTCGTCCATATCTGACGTTATTGGCTTTCGGCGGTGTGCTGGCGATAGTCTCAAAGCCGCTTTATCGTTATCTCAAGAAATTTCTGAAATCACCCCTGGCTGCGGCTTTTTTGACCGTGCTATTTATTGCCGTGTTAATTCTTTTGCCGCTGGTCTTCTTTTTGGCAGCATTGGCTGGAGAAGTTGTTGACGTGTTTTTGAACGTTAAAGGACACCTGAACAGTGTGGATGTCATTCAATATTTATCCGGAATTTTACCGCAGAGCATGCATGAACAGATTCCGCAAATCATGGAGCAGTCATTTAGTGTGGCAACTAAAGTAGCGCAGTTTATATCAACGAATTTGTTTGGTCTTTTTTCCAACGCCTTTTCTATTGTGTTTGGATTTTTAGTTGTGTTGATCTCTGTCTACTACCTGCTCAAAGATGGGGAAAAGATCAAAAAAAAGTTATTGACCTTGTCTCCATTGTCAGATGAATATGATGAGATCGTTTTCGATAAAATAGCGGTGGCGGTTCGGGCAGTGATGGGCGGTATCTTGATCATGGGTATTATTAAGGGTATTCTGGCTGGTTTTTTCTTCTGGTTGTTTGGTTTGCCGGCTCCATTATTTTGGGGAGTCATGACTGGCATCGCTTCCTTCGTACCGATCTTCGGAATTTCTTTGACGACCATACCGGCGGCCATCTACTTGTTTCTCACTGGGAATATCATTGGTGGAGCGGCTCTGTTGATCATATCGGTTACGATTATTGGCACCATTGATAATTTTCTCCAGCCAAAATTGGTTGAGAGTAAGACTAAAATTCATCCATTATTGATTTTGTTGGCCATCCTGGGTGGGCTGCAGTTTTATGGGTTTTCCGGTTTCATCCTTGGACCACTGACTCTGGCTGTCACCATGGCGCTATTCAGTATTTATGAAAAAGAATTTCGTCGATATCTGGAAAATGGAAACGAAAATAGCGATACGGAAAAAATCGATTAAACCAGCTGCGCTGAGGAAGAAATAATTAAGAGGCTCGGCAATCCCGAACCTCTTTTGTTGTGTGGTCACTGGTTCGGGTGCATTGCGCCCAGTTAGGCGAGTCACTTGCTCACCCTACATCAATGTCCGTCTCGTATTGTTGCTCAGTCTAGTTTCGATCCACTACTGTTTGTTTAGAATCTATCAAAACCCCGGGTCTGAGCCCGGGGAAATTTACTTTGACGTTTAGATTGGTTAAATTATTCGTTGATCGAAACAGAGATAGATATCGCGCCACGGAGAAAACTATAGAAAGACTGAAGTTTAGTTCGAGTTGTGTCCCACAATAGTTTCCAAACTCCCACTGCCGCCCGACCAACCTCAGTCATCCAACCCACATCATTTTCTGGTACGGCGAATATCACTTCATCTTCTTCACTTTCAGTTCCAGCTTCCTCTGAATTTTTAGTGCTGGTATTTGTTGGGTTTTGTGTTGGTGGTGGACTGGACTCAGTATTAGGATTAGTGACTTGGGTCACCGTCTCCGTGTGGCGCGTTTCCTGAATGATTTCTTCTAGTGAATCCGCCAGAGCAGTTAAGCGTTCATCAAGCTGAGAGTTGGTCGAAGTACTGCCAGACGTGGTTTCTTCTGATCCAGATATTAAGGTTGGTGACTCACCAAGCAAGAGTCGGCCAATTTCCGAACCTTCTTCAAGTGTTTCGGTTAGACTATTTAGACGCTCATTTAATCGTAGTTCGGCTAGAATTTCTTCCGCATCGGCCAATGAGTCTGATTCTGTATTTCGTGCTACTTGACTACTAACCTGAGTGCGGCCAATTTTTTGATTAGTATCTGATGAGGGTAGACCGGGCTGGCTGCGATTTGGTGCACCAGTTTGAGGTGAAAAAATAGTCATACCCAAAATCGTTACCCCTATTATTAGCAATAGAAAAGCTCCTGTGGTTATAGCTACTCGACGATGCAGTTTTAATCTCGCATCTTTTCTGATTTCCATAGGAGTAGATTATTTGAGATTGATTCTATCAGTTTAAATAATTGACGAATGTCTAGAGACCAGGCCAAGCTGGATGCCAGTAACCAATAGTGGTTAGGGTTGGTTCATGTAAACCAAAGAGTCTAATTCGGTGTTCGATGACCGCTGGTGGATAATAGTAGCCGCCACTGCCGCTACCACTGCCGCTACCACCACCTGTATTATTTGCTGGAGGATTACTACCGGAATTTGCAGCTGTTGGCGCAGGAGAGGTTTGTGGTGGTAGAAGTGGATTAGTGCCCAACCTAATTTCTTCTGCGTCACTGACACCATCGAGATCTGTATCCCGGGCCAGTGGATTGGTGCCATAAATCATAACTTCGTCACCATCAGCCAAACCATCGCCATCAGTGTCTGGATTATCGGGATTGGTTCTAGCAGCTAATTCATAAGAATCGGCCAGCCCATCGTGGTCACGATCACTAACTGTTGAGCCAGGCGTGCCACCACCGGCGGTTCCACCGGTTGGATTGGCGATAACAGGATCTGTGCCAGCGGCGATTTCTTCAGTATCAGTTATACCATCACCGTCAGTATCTATAGAGTTTGGATTAGTGTGAAAAATGTTTACTTCATCTGAGTCAATCAAGCCATCACTGTCAGTGTCAGCAAACAGTGGATCTGTACTCAGCGCTCGTTCTTGCTCATCAGTTAATCCATCACCGTCGGTGTCAATTGAGCCAGCTGGTCGACTGGTGTTCGATGCTGTTGATGTACCACCAGCTGAACCACCAGAAGAAGCTCTGGTAGGGCCACTAGAAGAATTAGTTCCGGTGACTGGAGCTGACCCTGATTCTGGATTGCTGTTTTCTGAACTATTGCCACCAGTAGGCGAGACTGTTGTTGTAGCATCTCTAAGCGCCTGAACACCCGAGTCAAATCCATCCGGTGTCAGATTATGACTACCAGAAGCCAGCTGAGCTACACCTTCTTCAAGACTAAATCCAAGCGAGAAACTATTTTCTTCTCTGGCATACCGATATTCGGTGTTAGTCTTGGGATCTTTTGGTACGTTTTCAATATATTTGGGTACCAGCTCAGTTAAGCTTTCTGGATAAAGGCCAGTGTCATTAAAAAATGAATTGACTGCCAGCCGTAGAGCGGTGATGTCTTGATAGCGTTGCCAATCGCGGTCTTTGCTTGATCCAGTTACAGACTCAACCGTATTTTGTGTTGCGGTTTTTGGTTCACCGATTTTAGCTGCAATAATTTGATTGGCTGTTCCTTCTGAATTAGATGAATTTTTTGGCGTGATTAGCATACCGGTTATTAAATAACCAACAGCCAAAACCAGACCAAGAGTCGCGAATTTTTTATAGATTCTGAAATTATTTTCTTCGCTGGGTACAGTTTCTACTCTCAGGCGTTTAAGATCCTCGTAGGTTATCTGGAGAATAATTAATGCCAGCGGCAATAAGGCGACAGTGACTACAAAGACCGGCCAGGCCAATACCCCCATAAAGATTCCTATAAGTACCACGACCACGAAGAAAATCGAGAATATAAAAAGCAGATTTCTTAATGTCTGTCGGCTTTGACCATAAACCAAGTTTCGGCTACGACCTAGGGCGGTAAAACCAAGCTTGCTCTCAGCTATGATAACCGGCAACAGCAAACTGAATCGAACGCTCATCAGCAGTCCTGGAATGATCAATAAAAATGGTACCAGTGAGGTGAAAAAAGCAGCGCCGGCGGTCAGCAGGGTTTGCAAGCCACCTTTTAGACCATGTCTTAAAGCGGCCATCCATTTGATTTTGTAAGCAGCCGCGAAACCAAGTGCGGTCGTTACAACCATGACAAACCAAAGCAGGACCAGGCAGAATATCAGTCGATAACCAAAGTCAAATGTTGAAAAATTACCAAAATAATTGCTGGCAAAAAATGGCGCAGCGATGGTTTTTAGCACAGCCAAAAATCCAGCAGCAATCGCCCCTAGAATCAGAAACGATGCTGGTTTATCATTGAATCTTTTTATTGCCCGGCGAAGCTGATTGCTAAGTGCGGGAAAATTATTTGGGCCGCCAATGATTGATTGGCGTAGAGTTGTTTTGGTCTGAATCAGCTTGAGTAAATTCATTGGTTTGATGTGCTCTCGAAAGAGCAGCTCTAAAAATGAAGCTTATAAGCAGTATATCAGATTAATTAATTGCCGAGGAATAGCAAAAACAATACAATCGATGGAATTAAAAATTAATAAATAAAAAACCATCGTCCCACTGACGATGTTTTTCGGTCAAGAATTAGATGGTATTTTTTAATATTTCTTCCAAATCACTTACCGTCTCGACCTGCATTAGATTTTGCCTGATGGCTTTAGCGCCTGGCTGACCACGATAATACCAAGCTAGATGTTTGCGGAAAGTAACTAGCGGTCGTTCATTCTTAGATAAGTCAGCATGTAGACGCGCGTGTTCGAGTACGATTTTTGATCTGGTCGCAGAATCAATTTTATTCTTTGGGTCAGGTCCGGTTTTGTTAGATAAGGCTGTTTCAATTTCAGCAAAGATCCAGGGATTTCCCAAGGCTCCTCGGGCTATTAGCACGCCATCGCCGGCGGTTATGTCTAATGCTTCGGTCGCTGCCTCCGCCGAAAAAATATCGCCATTAACCAAGATGGGCAGAGTTACAAGCTGTTTGGCTCGACCGATCATTTCCCAGTTTGCCTGGCCGGCATAACCCTGTTCTTTGGTGCGGCCATGGATTGACAGCAGATCAGCTCCGGCCGCCTCTATCACTCGGGCGAATTCCAGAATTTCATCTGATCGAGACCAGCCCAGACGTGTTTTTACCGATACCGGTTTAGATGTAGCAGCTTTAACCGCCTTAATAATTTTACTGGTCAGTTTAGGTTCGCGCATTAAGGCAGCACCGTTGAAGCTGCCGGTAATTTTATGTGCCGGACACCCCATATTAATATCGAAAGCATCCGGGTTAAATTGCTCGGCAATGATTTGAGTTGCTTCGGCCATGATCGCCGGATCAGAACCAAATAATTGCTGAACAATCGGTCGCTCTTCGTCATGAAATGCAGCCATGGCCAGAGTTTTGTCATTTTTACGCACCACTGCTTCAGCGCTGATCATTTCACGAAAAACGATTCGACAGCCCAGTCGTTTGGCAATACGACAAAAAGCCGAGTCAGTCATGTCGGCCATTGGTGCTAGTGCCACAATTGGTCGTTTTTCCGTTGCCCAGTTAATCATAGGATCTTATCGTCTTCAGTTTTACCGGAATTAACGTTTTTTTGCTAGATGGATTGGCTTTGGACATTATAGATTTGACTCTTTCGTTGAAAGATAATAAGCTGGGCTGTTCTTTAATAATAAGGAGGTCGGGAAATGTTCGAGGTGTTGTTGGTTTTGGGTGCGGCGGCCTTGCTTGGTTCAGGTACATTCATCGGTTATCGCCTTGGTCGTGGAAAGAGTTCTCCGGTTTCAATATCTTCACCCGCGCTCTTGCTGCCCTCGCCAGAAGAAATTGCCGCCCTGCCAGAGGCTGGAGGTGAAGGACCTTATCGTCGGCGAGGTGAATGTACGGCTATCGTTCCGGCGACCAACGAATCATGGCTACAACGTTGGCGACAACGACGAGAATTTAGAGCCTTCAACCAAGGCGTCATGGCTGAAATTAGTAAAATTCAGCACATTGAAACTGAGAAGATTAAGATATATCGGGAGCAGCAAATCGAAAGAATCGATATCAACTATCTAATCAATGTGTTGTTCGGTTTTATCGATGGAGATCATTGGTTGGCCAAAGAGGTTATCAGAAAAAGGAAAAACATCGGTGATCGTGAGGCGTTGCTGACTGCGTTGGCACAGCCAAGACCGAGAGCAGAAAATTTTCGCATTGTTTGGACTGATCTTCAACCTCATGTTAGTGCCATCTCCGATATCATTTCTTGTGCTTCAACTAGGGGGTTTTTTGACATAACCTTTGTGCAGACTGTGGCTGGAATAAGCCGTCATGATTTCGCGTGGTCCAACTATATGGACGAAGCGTCTAAACAGTTTCCTGAAGCCTATCGTTGGTATGGATTGGATTGCGTCTAAAGCCTCTTGAGCAACCGTTTTTAAGCGGTTGTTTTTTAAGCCAAATAAGTCTAAATGTGATAGTATCTTAATTAAAGTAACTGCGGAGCCCACCTCAGTTTATCACTCCATCAGCTAAGCAGAGTTAAATAATAGTTACTCCCAATCATAGATCTTAAAATTTTTTATTGTTTTTGAGATTAATTACAGTTTTTATGAAACTTCAAGGTTATAGCAAAAAATTAATAATCACTTCAATTGCCGTGATCGCCGTGGTCACACTTTTGATCATTTTCGCCACTAGAGGGGCCAGGACAGAGTATGAAACTTACTTGGTTGATCGTGGTGAGGTAGTCAAAATTATATCAGCCACCGGCTCTATTGCCCCCAGTTCGAAAATAAAATTGCAGTCAGAGGTGTCAGGTAAGGTGCGAGAAGTGGTAGTACGTGAAGGTGATGAAGTTAAGAAAGGCGATTTATTGTTGAGACTTGATACTGGAGATATTGAGGCGCAAATTTTAGCTCAGCGAGCTGCACTAGCCTCGGCTCAGGCTCGTCTGGCTGAGTATGAAGCAGGACCAACCGAACAGGAAATTATTTTAGCCGAAAGAACAGTAGACACCGCCCGGTCCAAATTTTCCGCTTCAATTACCGCCGAGGCCGATGCCAGACAAGCCTTAAGCAACGCCGAAAAAAATCTGACCAATTCTCAGGCCAAAGCTGAAACTCAGATTGAGTTGCGCCTGACTCAATTTCTGTCAGATATGGAAGATATAAACATTGATGCCAATGACGCATTAAATCGATTAACCAATCCGATGTTTACCACGCAGGGTTTTTTGGCCTTTAGCTCGTCCAATGCCCAAGCCGAAAATGATGCCATTCAGTCCCGCTCTCGCGCTTTGGGTGGTCTGCCGGCCATTGAAGATGCCTGGTCTGATGCTGCTGCTTTGCCAACAGCTGACAATATTCAGGCACAGTACGTGTCTATGACCCCCGATTTGTTAGCCGTGAAGACTCATTTAGAGGCAGTAGTTAATGTGCTCAATTATGCGACCGGAGTTGATGGTACAACTTTGGCCACTTACAGATTGAACGCTAATACCGCGCTGTCGGCTGTTTCTACCAGCTTGCAGGCCTTGAGTAATGATCGAACTAATCTGAATTTGCAGCTACGCTTGAACGAAACTGATGTAATATCGGCCGAAATAGCTGTAGCTAATGCCCGGACCGCTCTCAATGCCGCTAGTAATGCGGTTAAGACCAATGAAAATCTTCTCTCTGAAGCCGAGGCTTCATTAACTTTAAAGCGAACTGGCATGCGCGATGAAGTGGTTGCGGCTCAACGAGCTGTAGTTTCAGCCGAGAACGCCAGATTGATTGGTTTCCAGAATGAATATCAGAAAAGGCGTATTATTGCTCCAGTTGATGGCACAATCACGCTGGTTTCAGCTGAAGTTGGAGAGAGCTTAACACCCAATCAAACAGTTATTTTGTTGAATGCTAAAGGCAATCTCGAGGTTAAGGCCAATATTTCAGAAATCGACATAGCCCATCTTTCCATCGGTGACTCGGTTGGTATTACACTGGATGCTTTTGGTAGTATCGAGCAATGGACCGGTACGGTAGTGGCGATTCAGCCCGCTGAAACGGTTGTTGATAACGTCATTTTTTACGAGACCACCATTAGGTTTGACAGCGAGGATGAACGACTTCGTTCCGGTATGACCGCCAATTTGGACATCGAGACCGATCGGCGTGACGGTGTGTTGCGTGCTCCGGTTCGGGCGTTGCATCAGCAGAATGGGGACGTTTACATCGAAATTCTTGATGATCGAAATACAGTTAAAGAGGTTAAAGTTACTGTTGGTTTGGAATCAGATGATTATGCCGAGATAGTGACTGGTTTGCAGGCTGGCGATGCTGTTGTGGTTTTCAGCAGTGAAAAATAATTTCGATCTTATGGAAGAAGAGTTAATAAAACTTGAGGGTGTTACCAAAGAATACCCGCAAGGCGAGATTATTATTCAGGCTTTGCGTGGAGTTGATTTAACTATTAAGAAAGGCGAGTTTGTGGCAGTAATGGGCCCGTCCGGTTGCGGTAAATCAACTCTGATGCATATTCTGGGTTTTTTAGCGCGACCGACAGCCGGCCGATATATTTTTGCAGGTCGCGATTCAACCACTTACTCTGATGACGAATTGGCGGTAGTTCGGAATAGTCAGATCGGATTTATTTTTCAGGCTTTCAATTTATTGCCGCGCACCAGCGTGCTCGATAATGTAATTTTGCCGACGAATTACACACCGGGCGCCAATTATGAAGAAGTCAGAGTGCGCGCTCTGCAACTCTTAGAGACAGTCAATTTGACGCATCGACTCAATAATTATCCGAACCAGCTTTCTGGTGGTGAACAACAACGAGTAGCAGTCGCGCGGGCGCTGATTAATTCACCCTCACTTATTTTGGCTGATGAGCCAACCGGTAATCTCGATTCAAAAGCCACCGAAGAAATAATGGATATTCTTACTGCTCTGCAGCGGCAGGGCAATACATTGCTCATGGTTACGCATGAGAAATATCTCTCTAATTATACGGATCGTGTTATTCAAATGCAGGATGGTCAGGTTGTTAGTTCTTAAAGTTTATCCGGTATGGTTTGGCATCGGGAAATAATCTATACGATCAAATCACTCTGGGCGATGAAAAGTCGCGCTGTTTTGTCGATGTTGGGTATTGTCATTGGTGTGATGTCAGTTTTGGTGGTAGCTTCGGTTGGTTTATCGGCTCAGGATTTGATCATTAGTCAGGTGACGTCATTTGGTGGGGACATCATTGGAATTTTACCCGGTAAAAGTGAAGAAAATGAACCGCCGCCGATTGCCTTTGGTGTAGTTAAAGCATCGCTAAGTCTGGGGGATGCTGAGGCGCTGGCTGAATTACCGGGCGTTGAGGCGGTAGTGCCGTTTGTTACCGCCACTGAACGAGTCACTCTTGGTCGCAAATCCACCGTAACTAGTGTTAACGGAATCAATCAGCAGGTGCAGATACTGGAAGATTTTAAAATAACTGCCGGGAGATTTATCAGTGATAAAGATGTAGCGCGTTACGCACGTGTTGCGGTAGTGGGTCCAACCGTGGCAAATAGTTTGTCGCCACAGGAAAGTTTGGTGGGACAAACGATAGATATTAAGAATATTCGTTTCACAGTTATTGGCGTAACCGAGGAACGCGGATCGGCCTTCTTCCAGAATCAGGATGATCGGGTGATGATACCAGTGACTACAGCTCAACGACTTATCGCGGGGATAGATCATGTCAATTACATTCGAGTTAAGGCCAAAGAAGGAGCGAATACTACCTTGATCAAGGACGACATAGCCAAACTATTGCGTCGTCGTCATCATATTCAAGATGCAACTAAGGATGATTTTTCAGTGCGTAGTACCGATCAAGCAGCCGAAACACTGGGCAATGTCACCGGTGCCATGCAGGGTTTTTTATTGATTGTGACAGCCATTGCACTTTTGGTTGGTGGTATCAATATTATGAACATCATGTTTGTCTCGGTGCGCGAGCGACGACGAGAGATTGGTCTTCGTAAATCGCTGGGTGCTAGTAACCAGCGGATTCTTCAGCAGTTTTTGACTGAAAGTGCCGCCATGTCATTAGTAGGTGGTCTGGTCGGTGCCATAATTGGTACTGGTTTTTCATACGTTGTTTCAATGGTGGTTCGTTATTATGGTTATTCGTGGAATTATTTTATGCCAGTCAGTTACGTGATTACCGCTCTGCTAGTTGCAGCGGTGATTGGTATGGTTTCTGGTGTATCTCCAGCCAGATCAGCGTCACGACTTGATCCAATTGTCGCCCTGAGAGAGGAATAGTTCGATATGCCCATGAAAGAAACAATCAAAGCTAGTCAACACACCATCAAGTTGGCTTTGGGTAATCTACGCCGCAATCGTTTGCGTACCATTTTGTCTATGCTGGGTGTAATGATTGGTGTTTTTTCTGTGACGCTGATCGTTTCCCTTGGTTTCGGATTGAAGAGTTACATTATTGGTCAGGTAGAACAGTTCGGAAAAAATTTCGTAACGGTCAACGCCAAGGTGCCGGAATTGTCGCAACAAGGATCAATCATGGCTCAGACCAGCGGCAATGTGGTGTCCATCGACTATGATGACCTAGAGGATCTGGCTAAAGTGCCACATGTATTGCAATCGGTTGGTTTTGTGGCTGATCAGGCTTTGACCTCACGAGGCAGTGAAGAGTTGACTACATTTATTTTTGGTGCCACCGGCAATTATTTGGACTTTGATTTACAAACTAAGATTGCTAACGGTCGATTTTTTACTGAGCGCGAGGAGCGGGCCATGAAACCATACGTAGTTATTGGCAGTAAAGTCGCCGAGAAATTATTTGGTCAGGACGATCCAGTCGGGCAAAAAATTCGGGTTCGTAATTTGAATCTGGAAGTTATCGGCGTGACCAAGCCGCGTGGTGCAGTCGCTTTTTTTGATTTTGACAAGATAATTTTAATACCATTAAAACTGGCTCAAAAACGATTGACCGGCAGTGATTATTTGCAGGAGATAGATTTAATTGTTTCTGAGACTAAATATATTCCAGGCGTGGTAGCCGATACCGAACGCATTCTACGTCGTAATCATGGCATATCCGATCCGACAAAGGATGATTTTATGATCACGTCTTATATAGAAGTTATGGAAACTATCGGCACAGTTACTAACGCCATAACTATTTTACTGGGTCTGTTGGCAGCGGTGTCGCTTTTGGTCGGTGGGATCGGTATTATGAATATCATGCTAGTATCAGTGACGGAGCGTATTCGCGAGGTTGGTTTACGTAAGGCTCTAGGCGCGAAGAACAGTATTATTTGGCAGCAATTTTTGACTGAAGCAATACTGCTAACAACAGTTGGCGGTGGGTTGGGTGGTTTGGCTGGTTCATTTATAACTATTGCCATAACCGCTTACGCGCGCTATACCGGTTTTGATATTAAATACGCAGTTTCTTTATCTTCCTTTTTGGGTGGTCTAGCTGTTGCCGTAATTGTAGGGGTGATATTTGGTTCATATCCAGCCAAAAAAGCAGCTGAACTTGATCCAATTCAGGCTTTACGTTACGAATAGTTAGTTCAAAATTTAGCTTTAAGAGTTGAATAAGCTAAATATAATTGCGAGTTTTCGGCTTGCTAGAATTAATTCCAAATTTCTGACTGAACACGAGAATAAAAATACTCCTCCTGTGATTACGGGAAGTATGTTCATCAAGTATTTTTCTTGCCCGCATTGGTTGTGGTTTGACCGATTTGGTGACCCAGCCAAGCGTTCTCAGTCATCACGTTTTTACGAATTACTTTTGGAACGAGGGCTGTTACATGAAGACCGAATGTTGGCTGACTTGAAATTTGAGACGGTGGGAACCGGTTCGACTGAGCAACGATTTGCTCGCACTCAGGAATTGATGACTGCTGGTGTTGAGCGCATTTATCACGGTATTTTATTGGACGAAAATTTATCTGGTGAGCCGGATTTTTTGGAGCGGAGCAATGATGCATCGTCAAAGTTTGGCGATTATCATTATGTACCAATGGACGTTAAGAGTGCGGAGCGGATGTCGGAAGGAATGCGCATGCAGTTGTCTTTCTATGCTGATTTGTTGGAGCGGGTTCAGGGGATCAGGCCGAGGTTTGGGTACATTTTGAATGGCTCAGGTGCCCGAATTGGTTGTGAGCTGGCCGAATCGCGAGAATTGTATGAGCGGATTTTGGAAGAGATTGGCAATGTTTTAGCCGGTCAGCTGCCTGCTCCGCGCTTGTCTTCTGGTTGTCGTCAGTCGCCCTGGTTTAGTGAATGCGTGGCGCTAGCCGAAAAAACACACGATATAACCCTGCTCTATAACGTCAAGTCTAAGAATTTAAACGAATTGCGAGAATTGGATGTGCGAACTGTCGAGGATGCGGCGCTTATGGAAATAGAATCAATACATCGTTTGAATCCTGAGTTGAAACTCAAGACATTGCGCCGCGTGCAGCTGCAGGCTCAGGCACTAGTGGATCAGACACATCAGTTTCGTCGATCAGTGGAGTTGCCGGTAGTTGATATGGAGATTTATTTCGATATTGAGAGTGATCCATTGCGTGCAGTTGATTACTTATTCGGTTTTTTGGTGCGGGTGGGTGGTCAGGAGCATTACGAGTATCAATTGGCCGAGTCACCGACTGGTGAAGAAAATATGTGGCGTGAGTTTTTAAAGTGGTTGGAGTGCTTACCAGACGATTTTGTTGTTTATCACTTTGGTACATTTGAAAAGGCGCGTCTTAATATCCTCGAAGAGCGGTATGGTGGTTCAGCCGCCTTGGATAACTTTCATGAGCGCCTGATTGATTTAAATGAGATTGTAAAAGACAAGGTAACATTGCCGCTTTATTTTTATGGCATTAAAGATATCGGTCGATACATTGGTTTTGAGCGATCTGGCGCCATATCCGGTGGGGGAGAGTCAGTGGCGGTTTACGAGCGTTGGTTAGAGACCGGGGATCGTACTTTAATGAATGACATCATTGAATATAACAAAGAGGACGTTATCGCCACGCGAGAATTAAAAGATTGGTTAGTGGCCGAGAATCAAAGATTTTTTCCTAACGAACAGGAATAAAAGTTAGTCAAAAAACCACGGGTGAAACTCGTGGTTTTTTAAATAGATGAATTAGTACTTAACAGGAGTGGTTATTTTTAGCCCAGATCATCTGATTGATTACTTAAACGTGTTGGTAATATCGCTGACTACACCCTTAGTCTCTGTCCAGAGCGTACCCAAAAATTTTCGCAAAGCTCCAGGTTTGGTTGGTTTGACATCGTAGCTACCTGGTTTTCTACCCGGAGAAACGGTGTAGCCGCCAGACTCCATACCCAACCCAGAGGGAAAGCTACTACCGATGGTTTTGGGTTTGGATTTAGTTGAATCAGCTTTGGCTTTTTCAGTTGTTTTTGAAGTGGCATCTTCAACGATCGACTCACCGGTTTCGGCATTAATGGTTGTTGCTGCCGCCAGTAGCTCATCCATATTTTCCATTAATTTATCAGCTTCGCGTTCATCTTCAATTTCAGCTATCTCTTTTCTAATCTTTTCTAGACCTTCATCTCCAAGGAGATTTTCCGCCTCTTCTTCAGATTCAAAAACTCTTTGCTCCTCTTCGATTAATAATTTAGCTGCCTCTTGTTCGCGCTGTTCCCAATCCGCCTCTTCGGCTTCAATGTCGCCTTCGACTTCCAGCTCAGCCAAACGATCTGATCCGAGTAATTTAGCCGCGTCTTGTTTGCGCTGTTCCCAGTCGTCTTGTTTGGTTTGCTGTGCATTTTTTTCTGTTGCTGCTTGGCGTTGCACCTGCTCTTGAATCGTTCCGCCTTTTACAGACAAGGCTTCCCATTCGAGATCATCAGTGGTCGATACAGCTTGATCAGCTGATAAATCTTTGGGTGGTTGTTCAACCTTGCTTGGTTCCAGTTCCGGCGAAATTTCCGCACGAGCCAGAGGAGTATTTGGAAATGGTTCTTTTTGTTCGGGTTGTGGTGATAACTCAGAATCTGATTTGACCCTGTCTGGAGTCGGCTCGGTCGGTTCCAATTCAGTTTCATTAGTCATTAAATTTGACCCCTCAGGTGATTCGGGGTTTGACTCTGGCACCGGCAAGGCTCCATTAACCTCATATTCCGGCGGACAGCCCATTCCTTCTCTTGAACCCATCATGATTGATTCGATTATTTTATAGACTGGATAACTGAAATTTTTAGTCTGGGTTTGATCCAGTTTCTTCTATTATTTTAGCAAAAAAATGACTCTGAGTCCAGCCGGAGTTAAACCGTGACGATCGGCTGTAACATGCTATAATAAAACAGACTTAATCAATTTCTATGCGCAAGACTGAAATACTATCTTTCAATTCAAGTAATTTTTTCACCGAAAAGGCGGGGATAACCGGGTTAAAACGGAAAGATTTAGCTGAGTTATCGAAGCAGTTGACCACAGCTCGTCAGAGTTTGAAGAAAGCCCTAGCCGACGGTTCAGTTGGTTATTTATCAATGCCGGAGCGACGAAAAGATCTGAGGGTTTCTCTGGATATGGCTCAGCAAGTGAGTCGTAAATTTAAAACACTGATTGTCTTAGGTATTGGCGGATCGGATTTAGGTGCTCGGATGTTGATTCGGGCGCTAAAGCCAGCTAAGGGTGGTTTGGACGTCCGTTTTCTTGGTGCTAACACCGACCCAGAAGAGATAGCTGATTTACTCACTGAAGTGGATTTGAAACGAACTGCGATAAACATTGTCTCTAAGTCTGGTGACACTATTGAGCCGATGAGCGCGTTTCTTTTTTTGCGTGACCGTTTGATCAAAAAAGTTGGCCGGCAAAAACATGCCGCCCAGGTCATTGCA
>JAHJAU010000023.1 GCA_018813785.1 Patescibacteria group bacterium
AACTATCATGCTCTGCCCCCGACGGCGCGCTGACCGCCGGAACCAGAGCCTGAGCCAGGACTTACAAACCGGAAGTTTTAACTTCCCTCAAAAGCGGAAGATTTAACTTACCTTTGACACTAGCCGAATAAATATTGACGCACTCAAAAATTCATGTTATCCTGGCCTGTTCTTTAAACTCTAGCGGAGGCAACACTAACATGAGTGTTCAATCATTGAGCGTAGTGATCGGTGGTCGGGCTTGCAATGCTCGCTGTCCATTCTGTGTCTCGGAGCAAACCAGCGACCGTAAACAAGCACGTAAGCACACGATCAATCGCATTAATTTGGAAACAGCCTGTGTCATGTGTGGCACAGCTCGCCCCCCGGCATTGCTAATGACTGGCCAGGGTGAGCCAACCTGCTATTCGTCAGAAATTACCGACTATCTGGAATTCTTCCGAGATCGGCCGTTCGCACCTCGCGAACTGCAGACCAATGCCTTGGCGCTTGGTCGTCTGGCGACCCGAAACAAAAGCGGCGTCCGAGGTCTGGATAAAACCACGCTGCAACACTGGCGCGAGCTCGGACTGAACACTATCGCCATTTCAATCGTCAGCATTCATGATGAAGCCAACGCCTGTATTTATAACCCTGATTACCCACCGCTCGCAGAAACCATTCGTTTCGTCCGCTCTTTCGGCTATACTGTCCGCCTGTGCCTGATGATGATGCGTGGTGAGGGCTACGTTTCTTTGCCTGAAGATCTCGAAGCGGCGGTTCAATTCTGTCGCCAGCATGACGTGGGACAACTCACCTTCCGACCGATCAAAGCAGCGTATGCTTCAAAAAGTGAGCACGCCACTGAGTTCGTGCGGCGGCATGGGCTGACCGACGAAGAAGTTCAACGAATTCATGAATACGTTGCGGCTAGCGCCACCCCCTTGTATCAGCTCATGCACGGCATGGTGATCTTCGACTGGCATGGTCAAAACGTCTGCTCGGCTAATTGTCTCACATCAGACATGGCGTCGCCGCCCGGCGACCATCGATCTTATATCTACTTCCGCAACGGCCTACTGACCACCAGTTGGGACCACCCAACAGCCGCTGCCATCTTGCAAGGTGACCCGAATCACGACTAGTAATCATAAACAGTTAATAAACCCTGCTTAAGCCAACAAAAAAGCGACCGTCTCGTGCGATCGCATTTTTATTCTGAAGTTTTTGGCTAGCGCCACATCTCCCAAGCTGCCCAAATCTCAACGCATAGAATCAGCGAGCCGGCCGCCAAGACTGCACTTATCCAGGGCACACTGAGCAGTACTGCCACCGGTGCCAGAATCAGTGCCAAACCGATCACCACCCAAATAATGAAGTTCGCCAGGATGCTCGTATCGTTACCGTTAGTACGATCAAAGAACTGGCTGAGTATCAACCAAACACCATACGACATGGCTGAAAATCCGGCCACGCACAGAAAAGCCGCATCGGCTCGAGATGGCAACCACTCCAGAATAGCCGAAACCAATGCCAGTGCCAGTACCGCCCCAACAACCAGAATCAAAAGAAAAACTCTCATTGTCTATACTCCTTTCGAGTCTTCTTTCGGATTTGCAAGCCTAACAAATATCCTGATTCTTCATCAATCCGCCCCTAAAAATTACCATGAATCATTTCCCTGTTCAAATGACCTCCTCCCCGGGCTAAAGCCCGGGGGTTCCTTCCAGTTCGCAAGCTTCGCTTGCGCAAAAGCCTCCGCTTCGCTCCGGGTCACATTCATCCCCGCACTCGGCGGCTAACCACGCCGCCTTCGTGCGGGGTTTACTGTGAGACAAAAACCCCGGATTCACGTCCGGAGTTTTAATTTATAACCGATAAATTTTTTCTAATCGAATTTAGACGACCCACAACGTTTAGCCACCTCTTGCCTCAATAATTCAATATGCCTCTTTTCGTCCTGTAAAATTTCTCTTAAAGCCGCCAAACTATGACAGTTTTCTGCTTCCGCATCTCTAACATAATAGTTTTCCAGGCGCCAAACATTATCCATCTTCGAAAGCAGCAGTTTAGCCAAATTATAATTGACGTTCTTCATAATATCTTGAAATCAAGTCTTTGATGTTCAGTATTACACTAATCAACCAAAAATTCTAACGATTAAACTTAATTCCTCTTTATCAACTAAGCGCGACCTAGTTATATTGACATGGACAACAATCTAGTATAAGGTCAGTCTTCTGACGGGAGCTGGCATGACTGACGAAAAAACGGAATCACAGATTGATCCACCACTGACACCAGCGGAAAAATTCATTCAGTTCGCTACTGAGCGAGCTCATCTCCGTGATAAAAAACTGGATCTGCGCATCAACCCCGACGACCCCAGCCAGGTTTTGCTCCATGATCCGGAAACACACCAGCTACTGCTAGGTTTTCGTTTCCGAAAAATCACCTAAAAACTTCAGTCGTACATCAATTGCGACTTTCTAAGCTGCGGAGATTTCGCAGCTTTTTATTTCTCAAATAATTCTAAATTTTCCTCGAGCGCCCCCTTTTCCCCTGCGGTCAATGTCGATGAGTCCAATAAATTTTCAATAATGGCTTTGGCTTTAGAGGCCTGATCAGGCACCTGGTCAACAATCGCCGCCAAGGATGCGAGAAATTGAAGGGCTTTACGTTCAGGTGCATCAGCTACCACCCGAATCTGCGAATACATATATTCAGCTGTGGTGCGTTGCTGGGCAGCTACCTCGAACATCTTCGATAAACTCTCATTCAAAGCCTCGAAACGTTTTTTCTTGGCCGGTGTTTTGATAAAACTTTCGGCCTGACCGGCCTGGTACTCAGCCAAAGTTACCCCCTGCAATCTGCTCACTTCGGTTCTTTGCTCCAAAGCCGTCAAAAAAGAAATTATATCATCATCGTCCGGCCGTCTTTCTCCGGAAGGAGAAATGTAAAGCGCTTCCCTGGCATCAAGATAATTACCAGTGAATGATTGAGCTGACCCAAAATCAATAACATAGGCTTGCGCAGGCACTGCTTCTGGCTCAACAGCAAAAGGATCACCGGTAATCACCACATTCCTGGGATGCATGTCACGATGTGCCAAACCATTGTTATGTAAAACTTGCAACAAATTACGAACCTGGGTGGTTATCAATGGATTCAATTTTATCCGACTAGAACGACCCACCTGCCGAAGAATCTTCTTGGCATTTCTCCGATCCAACAGTTGCTCCTGCTGACTACCCGGCAACATATTGTCGTTTCGCTGTTCCAAACCAATCTCCTTAAAAAGGATCAATTGTAAAGTTTTCAAGTCTAATTCACGTAAAGTATCGGCGACCGTCTCCCCCGCCTTAACCCGCACCCCATACTTATTCAACATCGCCTCAGAGTCCGGCTGAACTTCTAACAATTTTCGATAGGTTAATGTGGCCAAATCATCACCCTCGATATAATCCATCAAAAATAGTTCGGCTCGATTCGGACGATCCAGACGTCCGGAGTCGCGGCAAAGTTTTTCCGCTGTTTCCTCACTTAGTTCAATATCTCTAAATATATAAGGCTGAGGAACACGGGCGATATCTAAAGTGCCTTGAGCGGTCTGCAACATTTTGTAAGCCGCGAGATGTCTCTCATATTCTCTCTCTCCATCTCCGGGGTAATAAACTTTCATTACTTTCATCGCTTTTTCACTCGCCCCAAAATCAAGACCAAGTTCACGCAAAGCATCGGTCAATTCTTTGGAAAATGAACTGATCTCAATCGCATAAATTACGCCAGAGTTGCCCTCATTGCGCTTTAGTGATTCCCGGATTATAAACTCCAAGCCGCCATCAACTGCTTCCAGTAAATATTCACGTCGCTCGGGAGTAAATTCAATCTGGGTTTTTTCCGGCAGATCAGCGGTTGGTTGATTACTCTGCTCGTCCGGCGGAACCACTGAACTAGAACCAGTGTCTATTCGATGCATAAAAGTATAATTATTTTTCATTAACAGCTTGCCGTAAATTGGCAACAATTTCCAGCTCACAATCTTTAGCGTTTGGACCAACGAACAAAATTTCTGTTCGTTCATTCGGTAGAGTAAATTTTTGCCAGGTAATCCGATTAAATACTGAATTCAATACTTGCCAACCAGCCGACGTTTTTATTAATCCCTTAACTCGCCAGATGTCGTGCCGGTTTAAGGCCTCAATTACAGCCTGTACTTTCTCTGGGGCAAAAACATCGCCCGTGGAACAAAAACTAAAAGCCTGAAGCTTCATATGATCATTTTGATCCAGAAAGTCATCACCTTTTACGGGTTGCCAATGTTGAGCAGCTGAAGTCTGATCAAGACCAATGATCGCTGCCGCTGGCACAACACCACTTACCGTTTTGATTATCGGTACAGCTGAATAAACCTCCAGAACTTGATCCAGAACAGCCTCGAGTCGTTCATCGGTCACCAGACCTATTTTATTAATAACCACAAAATCCACATATTTAGAGTACGAATAACGAATCACTGCCGGCTCTTTAAATTGTCCAAAATTAACCGCATCAATAAGTTCAGTCACACTATCAATCAAAATCTCAACAAAACGCTTCAGCTCTATAATGATTGGTGCTGGATGAGCAGTGCCAGCAGTTTCAATAATGATGCGATCGGGTTTCATCAATAAAATTTGCTCTAGAGCGGTTTCAATATTACCGATAGCCGTACAACACAAACAACCATTCATAATCTCTGTGGTTTTTATGCCAGCTTCCTGAGCTAATTTTGCGTCCACGTTTACATCGCCGTATTCATTCTTAAGCCAGATAACTAAATAATCATCACTGGCCAACTGCTTAACCAAATTTAAAATCACTGTGGTTTTCCCCGACCCCAGCTCACCCATAATAATATTAACCGGTACTTTTTCTTGGGTTTTGCTATTCGACATAAAATCTCTTAATTGCTAATAGCATAGCACGTCGGATATTTTATCGTAGACACAAGAATTAAGCACTCAAATTCAACTACTCTAACCGAACTGCTGATTTAATGACTTATAATAAAAAGGACCTAAAAAGGTCCGAATTGTTTAAGGTCAGAGTAATCGTGTTCCAACCAAACTGCTCGAGTTCAATCATTGTTCTGATCCCTTGGTTCATCAAGATCGAGCCTTTCTGCTGGTGCAGCATACCAAGCCACCAATGTAGCCAAAACACCCATCAAAAACAATGGATTGGCTATTGATAACACCCAGTCACCGATGGCTAGAGCATAGAAGGTCCAAAACGTTGCTCCAATCAACATGATCCAAAGAAATCGAACATCCACTGCTCCGCGACAAGGTTTGATTAGTAATTCAACTAATTGCGGAACAATCGATATTGCGGCTCCTAACGAAATAACGAAATAAAACCAGTCTTGATGTGACGAAGTCACCATTGCAACAAATACGGCTAGGAACAAGAGACCCGAAGCGGTCTCCCACCATTTGAATCCCTTAAACTTCCACAAGCCGATCAGTATCGGTATATGAACCAACAGGCGTCCACCCATGATGATCAGTGCCAAACTACCGATTGAAATCCCGTAGATACAGCCAGCGGCAAAGAAGAGTGAACCGTGGGTAAACAGGAATACTGACACCGATCGTCCGGAGCGCTGACTCCAAATACTCTGAGCTTGCTGGATAACACCCCAAAACCCCAGAGCACCCGTTACCATTGCACCCAAAAAACCGAAGGTAATCATATTCCAACCGAACTGCTCGAGTTCAATCATGTCCTCCTCCATCTATCAAAGAACACGGGCGTTAACCCGTCGGAACTTTATAACACTTAATCGGTTCTTGGTCAATGATGTGCATTCTTAGAATTACGTCTTTGGTGTTTAAAAATTTAGAAATTGGGTGTGGAATCTTTTGAATCAACCTGAAACTAAAAATTGGGGTTCTTGCCCCAAAAAAAGACTCACCTGATGTGAGTCTTAAGTCCGAACCAAAGGGTTAATCAAAGAGGATGGCTTCTGGTGAACAATTGAGCAATGCAGACAACACCGCTCTAATTGGCTCCTGATCTTCACCTGAAATTGGTGTGACTTCAGCAGCCACGTACGCACTCTTCATGCGTTCAGTCATGGCTCTGAACCAGGGAATACGTCGACAAAGTCGTCGGACATCATCGACCTTCTTAAGCAACTCAACCACTCTAGTAAAATCCTCCCAGGAAGAATAGCTCGGGAACAATTGAGCTGTGATTTCTTCGCCCCCGGCACTTGTGTAAAGGATCCGCACGAATGGTGGCCGAACTGGTTGGCCGAGAACCTTCCAATGACCAGATGCCTTCCCTATGGCCACTTTTTGCACTACATAACCTTTTACCAACTTCACCTCGGGCATCTTACCACCCACACCATCAACGAGGGTAATTAATTTTGAAGACATGATTTCTCCTCGTGTTTCTTTTCAATTTCCGAAATGAACAGCCTCAAAACTTATCAGTATCTAACCATCAAGTCAACTATTATATTTTTACTTTAGTTTGATAAAAGTTGGCATTAAATAAAAGACCGTCCAAACTGACGGTCTTGAAACGATCCGGCTAAAGCTGTAAATAACTCTTCAAATCGGAAAAATTATCAGCGGTAAAAACCGCTCCGGCTGACCGCAACACCTCAGCTGGATAAGTGTGTGATACCCAAAGGCACACAACCTGCCGCCGCAGCCGAACAAAGGCCGCTATCCGAATCCTCGATGACAGCACACTTATCAGCAGTAAGACCTAAACGCCTGACGGTCAATAAATATGGCTCGGGATGTGGCTTACCATTTTTGACCTGATCACCGGTCGTAACTACGGTGAAAAAAGAATTGAGCGCGAATTGTCTAAAAACTTCACACTGAATCGCAGCGGTGCTCGATGTAGTCAACGCCAGCAGATATTTATTCGCGCAAGCGGCAATAAACTCAAGTACCCCGGGAAAAACAGTCAGTCGTGAAGGAACTAATTGCAGGTATGTTTGTACTTTGTACGCCGTAAGCTTGGCCGGATCATATCGCCCCGGACAGCACTGTCGCACGATGGTTTCAAATATATCGAATGTCGTCCGACCACGAAAATGCTCCCACAGCTCGATTGGTGCATCGATGCCATGATCAGCACAAGTTTGCCGCTCGGCTGCCATGTGCAACGGTTCGGTATCGGTGATAACCCCGTCCATGTCAAAGATAACTGCCTGAATAAGCTGATATTCCATACCTATATCTAAACTCATTCAATAAAAAGGAGCTATGCATGATTTCGTGTTGGTTTTTTCAGCCTGA
>JAHJAU010000024.1 GCA_018813785.1 Patescibacteria group bacterium
CTCAGTGCCGGACTTCAGGCTCAGGCAGCGTTCCTGATGCTGGAGCCGTCGCTGACCTGGTCGCCCCGGAGAGCCAGTTGGCTAGAAGCCTTCGTGACCGTGCCGATCGGCATGGCGCTCGACGGCGAGGAACCCAACTGGGCCGGTGGTTTCGTCACCGGCTTCCGGGTCACGACCCGGTCGTTCTAGTTCCGGTTTTTTGCAAGCCAATCCTGGGTCGGCCCGATGTTTGGGTCGGCCCAGGACTCACGGTAATACCCGGACCGTCTCTTGCTTGGTAGCAGAGAAAACTCGGGTGGGCTGATTTGGCTGATTTGTTCGAAACGAATTCGTGGGCTGTCCGAATGGATGGACAGCCTCGAGGAGGAAGCAATGAAGTACTTCATGATGATCGTGGTGGCCATCGCGTTGGTGGCCGGGGGCTGCGGGGTCGAGGGTTACGGCGAGTATCGCCGCGACCTCAACACCGACGCGGACGCGGACACCGATGTGGACGCGGACTCGGACTGCCTCGACGTGTGCGGGGACGGTGAGTGCGGTGTCGAAGAGACCTGCACAAGCTGCCCCGACGACTGTGGCGAGTGTCCGGACGTCTGCGGTGACGCGGTCTGCGGCGAGTCCGAGGACTGCGAGACCTGCCCCGACGACTGCGGCGAGTGCCCGGACGTCTGTGGTGACGGCGAGTGCGGTGTCGAAGAGACCTGCACAAGCTGCCCCGACGACTGTGGCGAGTGCCCCGACGTGTGCGGGGACGCGGTCTGTGGGCAGCTCGAGACTTGCGAGTCTTGCCCCGCGGATTGCGGCATCTGCCCGGACGTCTGCGGGGACGGCGAGTGCGACTCTTCGGAGTCGTGCGAGACCTGTCCCAACGACTGCGGCGAATGCCCGGACGTCTGCGGGGACGCGGTCTGCGGCGAGGACGAGGACTGCGAGTCCTGCGCCGACGACTGCGGTACCTGCCCCGACGTGTGCGGGGACGCGGTCTGCGGCGAGTCCGAAGACTGCGAGACCTGCCCCGACGACTGCGGCGAGTGCCCGGACGTCTGTGGTGACGGCGAGTGCGGTGTCGAAGAGACCTGCACAAGCTGCCCCAGCGACTGCGGCACCTGTCCCGACGTGTGTGGGGACGCGGTCTGCGGCGAGTCCGAGACCTGCGAGTCCTGCCCCGACGACTGCGGCGAGTGCCCGCCGGTCTGCGGTGACGGAGTCTGTGACTCCGACGCCGGCGAAGACTGGCTAGTCTGCCCCGACGACTGCTGCACCCCCGGACCGTTCCGCGTGATCGCGGCCGGAGAGTACGAGTTCAACTCGTATTATATCTCCGGCGCGGGTTGCGCCGAGGTCAGGGGGGAGATTCCCGGCATGAGCTGGGAGTCCGGACCGGACATCGTGGACGCGGACGCCGACGGCTGGTTGGAGTGGGGTTGGGATGTGACACCCGCGGCGGGGATCTACCGGTTCTCCTACGCTGGCCACCGCGACTGTGCCGAAGCCGATCCAGCCTGGCGTGAGGGTTGGGCGCAGTACGCCCACCCCGACCAGCTGGCACGGATGTGCGCGAGTGATCTCGTGTACGTCTATTGCCAGGCTGACGGTTGTTCCATTGCCGTGGAGTTCACGGCAGATGGTTCGACCATCCCGGCCGGCAACATGGCGCCGTAACACGCGTCATCTTCTCCGGTCACCTTCATGGTGACCTGGACAACGATTTCTTAGGGTCGTGGATACATCTCGTATCCGCGGCCCTTTTTTTACTACGTCAACCTTGTTTTGGGCGTATTAAAACTGTTTGACACTTTAGGTAAATGCTACAATTACAATGCGTATGATCTCTTTGGCTAAAAAGATAATCAGCTTTTTCTCTAGAACTGATCAAACTAACCGTTTACAGCATGAGCGGCGTCTTTTGATATCTTTTATCGTTCTCTCCGGTCTGGCTATTATTTTGACTATCATGATCGGTCCGTGGTTGACGCTGGGGGCAGTTATTGGCTTGGCAACCGTCTTTATCACGTTTGTCCGACCAGAGATCATCGTTCTCTTGTTGGCTATTTACACACCACTCGAGCCATTTTTGTTAAAATTTGTACCTGATGATTTGTATATTTTTGCCCGGTATTTTCCGGAAATTTTAATTTATGCTCTGGTTGTTGTGGCGATTATCAAGGTACGAACACATCGCGGATCGATGTCTACACCACTGGACTTGCCGTTCGTTTTATTTTTGATCGTAGCGATGACCTCTCTCGTGTTAAATGCAGTATCAGCCACTACCGGCCTGTTAGGTTTGCGACAGATTATCAGATTTATATTGATGTTTTTTGTAGTCAGTTATCTTGATCCAGATCAAGATCAGATCAGATTTTTTCTGAAGGCCATGTTTGTTATCGTTGTGTTTGAAGGTTTGCTGGGGTTGGTGCAATCATTTTTTGGCGCGCCGTTGGATGAATTTTTAATTCCAAGCGAGCGACGTTTTTTTGAAAGTATTCAGCTTACCACTGGCACCGAGCAGTCGTGGTCACCGGGCACGCGGGTGTTTGCTACGTTGGGTCGTTTCGATCAATTGGGTACTTTTTTGAGCTTGTTTTTTTTGACGGCGATCGGCTTGCTTTATAAATTAAAGAATCAACTTGATCGGCGACGATTAATGCTGGTTATAGGTTTGGCTGCACCAGCATTGATTCTGACTTTATCGCGAGCTTCCTGGTTTGGGTTTATGCTCGGACTACTCGTTATTAGTGTGATTTTAATGCGTGATAATCGAATTCGGTTGGCCTTTCTGGCCTTGGTAATTTTTGCTGGTACCTATTTGGCCTATTCCGGATTAGCCGTGCGCTATTTAGTTGATTATCCGGAACAAACTGTGGTTGAGCGATTTTTTGAAGCCTTTTCTTATGAGCGCTGGCGCGGAGAGTACTACGGGTTCGGTCGATTGTATTGGATGGTACAAACTGTGACAGTGGTTATGCCATCTGCTCCACTTTTTGGTGTTGGGCCAGGGCAATACGGTGGAGGCGCGGCAGCCGCACTCGGCAACAGTCGGGCTTATCAGGAGTTAAATTTACCATTTGGTGTATACGGCACTGAGGGCTATATTGATAATAATTGGTTTTCTTTATGGGGTGAGACCGGCACGCTCGGTTTTATTTTTTACATTTGGATGTTCGTTGCTCTGGGATCAATGGGGCTAAAAGTATCTCGGACAGCAAAAAACCCGCTAGCCTCTGGGTTGGCGCTTGGTTTAATTGGTTGTATTTTTGCGGTTACGCTACAGGCTTTTTTGGGAACGTATCTCGAGATGCGCACATTGGCACTTTATTTTTGGGTATTGGCAGCGTTCGTGTTTGTTTTGGCTCGCCGCGAGGGTATTTTTGGTAAATGATTTTTTCCGCGCAGCATGAATATTATAATGGCTAATAAATTTTATTATCTAAAAGGTGGTGCTGAGCGCTATCTGTTTGAATTACGAGATTTGCTAATTCGACATGGCCACGTGGTAGTGCCGTTCGCCATGAAAGATGGACGGAATGAATCTACTTATTGGAGTGATCGATTTGTTTCACCGGTGCAAACTGATCGGGTAAGGTTATCTTGGCAGGGCCTGCGTACAGCTGGGCGCATGTTGTACTCCTTCGAGGCACGGAGAAAATTTTCAGGGCTACTTGATGAGGTCAAGCCGGAGATAGTACATATTCATAATATTTATCATCAAATTTCACCTTCTATTTTGCCGGAAGCCAAGAATCATGGAATTCCTGTAGTGCTGACCGCCCACGATTACAAGCTGATCGCGCCGAATTATTCGTTGTTTCATAATGGTGCAATCTGCGAACACACCAAATCGAATCAGTACTGGTCGGCAGTGCGAGCGCGCTGTGTTAAGGGATCCTTTTTAGCCAGTGCTTTGGCAGCGGCGGAGATGACGTTGCATCGTCGGTTGGGTTTGTGGCATGACAATATTGATCGAATAATCGCCCCCAGTTCTTTTTTGGCGACACTGCTTGAAGAAAAAGGAATAGCTAAAACTAAAATAGTTCACATTCCACATTTTATTGATGCTACCCTGTGGCATCCGCATTATGATGGTGATTATGCGTTGTTTGTTGGGCGACTATCGAGTGAAAAAGGAGTTGAGACATTAGTCCGGGCTGCAGCACTGATTAAAAATATACCAGTGCATATTGTCGGTATTGGGCCGGAAGATATTCGTCTGCATAGAATCGCCGAAGAATTAGGTGCTGATAATATTCAATTTAAGGGTTACCTGAGTGGTGAAGCTCTGCGACATGAGTATCGACACGCCAGATTCGTGGTGGTGCCATCAGTTTGTTACGAAGTGTTTGGGCTGAGTGTGCTGGAGGCGTATGCATCGGGTAAACCAGTTGTTGCCTCGCGTCTGGGTGGTTTGAGTGAAGTTGTGCGTGAAGGTGAAACTGGTTTTTTGGTTTCCGTTAGTGATCCAGAAGATTTAGCCGAGCGGATGGAGGTACTTTGGAATAGCCCAGATAAAGTTCAATCCATGGGACAGCAGGCGCGTCATTTGGCAGAAACAGATTACGCCCCGGAAGTACATTATCGTCGAATCATGGCTGTTTATAATGACCTCTTGGCTAGAAAATAACGCGTAAATTGGACATTTTGTTGGTTGGTGTGGTATTTTTTTGTCTTGTTTGGGACAGGGGAGGATGTCGATGCATTATTTGTTCTTTTGGCGAAAATATTTTTCGCTAAGATTGACTGTTGTTGAACATGAACGTTTATACCGCCTGGCTCATTGTTTTACCGACAAGTCAGATGACATAGATTCTGTTGCTGGTTCGGTTTTAGATCGCGCTTTCGCTCTTTATTCTCAGGTGGCTGATTGGAGAAAAAATCCACTGTTCAAACAGGAGTCTGACGGTGATTTTGTCCCCTGTCGACTTAAAGACCTAACAACAAAGTCAAGTGAGCAACGCACTATCAGGTTGTTCTTTAGATGTTCATGGTCTGAGTGGAAATTCTTGAATAGAGTCTTGAGAGATTCAAATGATGATGATCTTTTGAACAAAATCTTGGAAGACCCAGCTGATAGTGATTTGTCGATTATTGCTGATCGAGCTCTTCAATTGCTGGAAATGGTAATTGATGGTCAGCTATCGCCCCTGTTTGTCATTAATAATGAAGGCGATTTTGAGCCGACAACTCTGGAAGAAACCAGATCAGTCTAAAATTTTACCGCCCCGGCGGTTTTTTGTTTGTGGTTGAAATTCAAGTAAGACATTCAAGTATAGACAGCGTGAGGTTGTGTTCGACCTGAAGACACCAGATCTAGATACCAACGAAAGTCCTGGATACTGCCACCGCAGGCGACGTACAGGCGAAACATTTCTGAGATTAGAAGGCGCTGTTCTAATTTAGTTCCATCGTGTTCGCGCACGGCCGCACCGACACCTTCTCCAGAATAAGGGAAGATTAGATCAGCAGACATAGTCACGCGTTTTTTGTAAAATTGTCGAAATTAAGCTCAAAATAGGTCATTATATCGTTATCTTTCAGATCCCAATTCAGATCCCAATCCTTGACAAAATTGATAATTTATGCTAAGATAAGCAGTTATTATAGATTAGTTTAATAATTTCAAGGCAACTATGCGTATTGCCATGGTGGGACAAAAAGGTCTTCCAGCTCAATATGGTGGAATTGAGCGACATGTTGAACAACTGTCGCGGCGTTTAGGTTTGGCCGGACATGAGGTTTTGGTTTATACCAGAACTTGGTTTGGTACCCCGTCAGAAAACTATGCCAAGGGAGTTCGGGCAGTGATTACACCGACGATTTATCGAAAACATTTGGATGCTATTGTACACACACTGACTTCGACTGTTCACGCCATTCGATCCAAGGCGGATATCATTCACTATCATGGTGTGGGACCATCGTTACTGGCTTGGATCCCACGAATTTTTGCCCCTCAGATAAAAGTGGTGGCTACTTTTCACTGTATTGATCGTAAGCATCAGAAGTGGAGTCTTTTTGCGCGTTTTATGTTGGGACTGGGGGAGCGCTGTGCTTGTTTGTTTCCGCATCAAACTATCGTTGTGTCTAAGACCCTGCAATCTTATTGCGACAACCGGTTTAATTGTCTGACTGAGTATATACCCAACGGCATTGAAGAGCCGGCCGCTGCCAGCCATGAGGATGAATCAATTTTGACCAAGTTTGGTCTGGAGCCTGGAAATTATATCTTGATGGTGTCCCGGTTGGTTCGTCATAAGGGCGCGCATCATTTGATTGACGCTTACCAAGAATTGGAGCGGAATGGTCGGATCAATGGAAAGAAGTGTGTCATTGTTGGTGGATCAGCTTTTACCACTGATTATATTGATGAGCTACTGCGAAAAGCTGAAGGTGATCCCAATATTATTTTTACTGGCTATCAGAGTGGCTGCGAGCTGAAAGCTTTATTCGCCAACGCTTATTTAGTAGTTCATCCATCTGAGTCAGAGGGTTTACCGATTGCCGTTTTGGAAGCCATGTCTTACGGTCAGACCGTGTTAGCTTCTGATATTCCGGAGAATATGGAAGTTACACGTACTTATGGTATAAATTTTCATAATCGTGATGTGCGTGACTTACAAGAAAAACTAGAGTTTTTATTAGCTAGCCCTAATTTTGTGGCCGATCTGGGCGAGCGAGCCAAGGAATTCGTTTTGCTTGAATATCATTGGGATGACATTGCCCGATCCGTTGACACACTTTATTGTTCGTTGCCGAATTCGAAGATATCGGCCGCAGAAGCACCTTCCATTAGATAAAATAATTTATAGAGAAAAAGACCCCCAGGAAAAAACCGGGGGCCTTTTTCTTATGATTTAAAATAATTTTTGGATCTAATAGCGCAGAGTACTTTGTTTATTGGACGATTCCTGTTTGAGCCTCAATCGATCCGAATCTAACAGCTGAGGTAACTGGCTCACCTTGAGCAGTCACTCGTACTCCAGTGAAGGTGTCTTCGCCTTCTATTTTTATATAATCCAGCAGTTTTAATACTTGCCCCACATTTTTTATCTGTGGCTGTACTTCGATTTCGAAATTAGCTGTGGCTTGTGGCTGGAGGTTGCCTAGGAATGCCGGCAAGTCACCAATTTCCCAGATTAGCTCGCGATTGGCAGCAATATAAGTCAATGGACGACCTAAAGTTACGCTGGTTTTGTTTACCCATTCGACACCGGGCATGAGTGTAGCTGTCAGTCGGGTATTGCGAACAGCATTCGATCCGTTATCGATCGAAAGAACTACCCATAACCGCGTGTTTTCCCCGGCTTTAGGTGGTATTGGTCCGGTACCGAGCTGGTCTCCGGCCTTGGTATGATAAAGTGCCGCCGTATCAACATTTATGATCGTCGCGATCGGCAAATAGGTTATCTCACTATCAGTATTAAAGATGCGAGCAGGTTTATCTTCCAATGTATAACTACCAGTAGCGGCGATTTTTATACTCGGATTTGTTTTTCCGTTTAATTCATCCTGGGTTCGTGCGGCTGCCACGGTGAGTCTGGCTATTAGAGTGCCAGTTGCGCCGGGCGGTATCAATGAAAGCGTGCTTTCATTGGTCGGACTCCAAATCAGAGGAAATTTTTCTGATTCAGCCAGATATTCACCGGTTGCTTCTAGACTGATACTGACATTCTTTAAAGTTTGATTGCCGGTATTGGCATAATGAATAAAAATTTCCGTTTCCTGTCCTGGAATCAGAGAAGATAATCCTGATACATCCTGCGTCAGGCTGAAACCGGTTGATTCAGTATCCGCGTTTAAACGCAGTTCATTTAGCAGTCTCGGTTCTCCATCCACAATTTCAGCCAATCCACTGACAACAAAACTCGGTATCGAGTCACGCTTAAGCAAACCATATAAGGCGATGGTTCCAGTTGTTTTTGGAGCCAGATTACCTAAGTGCCACTCGCGTGTGTTCCAGGTTGGCGGTCGAGATCCGGTTAGTCTGAAACCTGAAGGGGGAGAAAGGCGAATGATTACATTTGGCAACATGGACTCTCCTTGGTTTTCGTAGTTGATTTGAATCAGGCTAACGGTATCGGTTAGAAAAGGTTCTTCAAATTTCATTTCCAGACTTAGCGGCGTCGCTTCGATCGGAAGTTGATAAAACACTGAAGTTGTTGTGCGTTCTGCCCGTCCCTGTTCCCAGTAGGTCAGGCTTAGCAGGATTGGCAATGTTTGACCCGGCGAGCCAAATGCTTGACCGCTAAGATTGACGCGACCATGCGCCTGAGGCGACAGATCGCCCAAGTCATAAATTCTCCTGGTTGGTCGATTGGGATCAAGGGTGAAGTTATCTTCAGTCTCAGCCGTAGCAATAGGCACAAAATTAACGGATGTTTCCACGATGAGTTGGGCGTCACGTACCGGTAGATCAGAACCGCTGGCGTAATTAAATATCAGTTCAGTTTGTTGACCGCTGACCAAACTAATTGGTTGTTCCAATGACACGGAAACCGGATCAGCAAAATAAATATCAGGTAATACCGTATAAACTAAAACTAAGGAAACAGCCAAGGTGCTAGCCAGAAACAATAGAATTAAATCAAAGATGAGCAATTTTCCAGCGTGTTTTGGGAAACGACGTTTGTATTTTTCTTCCCAATGCGCTTCCAGGCGTGGATAGCAGATCTTTTTTACCGGATCGATAACCGCGCGCATTGGACTCATGACAATATTTAAAGTGCCAATAAAAATATTGGGTCTTTTTTGATCGGTTGCTGGTTGCAATTCTTGCCGGCGAACAGCTTCAAGTTCAGTTGAAGACACCGGTTGACCCTCAAGTGGTTCGTTTTGATTAAATTCTTTTTGGTGATTCGTCATATAAGGTTAGGAGGTGCTCCGGCGCCTGAGCGTAAAGAGGTGACAAAAATTACATTTATTGGGTCGAGATTTGAAAAATATCTGTGGTTAGCGCGGCTATTTCAGCCAAACCATCTCCGTTCGTATCGGTTACAGCCACACGAATACCGTTCCTGCTATTGGGATCACCGACAAAGAAACCGCTCAGCGGTCGTCCCCAGCCATTAAAGACGCGCACGTGTGGTCCGCCACCCGAACCAGCACCGGTTATGATCTCGTCGCGACCATCACCGTTCAGATCACCGGCACAGACCCCAGCTCCGCCCCGGAACCTCCAATCATAGGCAAAAAATTGAGCCCAAAGGCGACCAAATTGGTCGAAGACGCGCACGTGTGGTCCGCCGCCCGGACCAGCGCCGACGATAATCATTTCTCGACCAGTTCCATATAAATCACCTAGGGCGACGTGTACTCCACCCTGAAAGCGGTAATCGTAGGCAAAGAATTCAGAATTAACCAGTTGTCCATCTAGATTAAAAATCTTTACTTTGGGCTGACTGCCTGATCCGGGGCCAGTTACTATTTTGTAAGTTCCATCGCCGTCCAGGTCACCCACGGCGATATTGATACCTTGGTGGAAGTCCCGGCCATAGGGCGCAAATGAAGTTCGCAGACTGCCCGATGAATTAAAGATGGATATTTCGGTCATTCCAGCAACGATTTTTTCTGGCTGTTGATCACCGTCTAAATCTTTGATGATGATTTGATCTGAACCGCTAAAAGGTGGGACATAAGAAAAAAATCCGTTGCGAATTTTATTACCGGCCTGGTCGTAGATGCGCGCGAAGTCTCCATTATGGAATGCGCTCCCAACAATATTTTTGATGGGTTTGAGCAATAGGACGCCATCGTTTGGTTGAAGGGTGAGCGAGGTGGCGATTAAACCGTTATTTATATTCGGATCTTGAGTACCTAGCAAATGTTCCAATTCAGCGTTGAAGTTTACGGTTTGCAGACGGCTGGTGGAATTTAGCAGGGCTACACCATTGACGAAGTCCCGTCGCCAGACACCGGGCGACACTCCGCGGTCACCGGGTAGGGTGAGATTGGCTGCCGGACCAAGTGGGTTACCCAAATACACACTCTGTTCGTCATACCACAACAGCTGTCCATGGTCTTGCTCACCGAAGTCGTAGCTGAAGAAACCATCGCCCAGCAAAGCTGAAGTCAGGGCAAATCTGACTCGACGATAGTCAAAATAATTGCCGGTGTTTCCGGTACTACCGTTGATGACGAACACCGGTTGATAACCGACCAGCTGATGTAGACGCAAATAACTACCAACTGAATCCTGCCAACGACCTTGGCCTTCCCAGGGAGTAGGGAACGATTCAAAAATTCGACCGTTCACGAAGGACTGAACAGACTCAG
>JAHJAU010000025.1 GCA_018813785.1 Patescibacteria group bacterium
CTGGTTGGCTAAAGCAATATCTATTGAGCAACAGCGAATTAAGACTCTGGCTGAGTTGCCAGCCGCCACGGAATTTTTATTTATTACGAAATTGACTCAATATCCAGCGCTACTTCCTTGGAAAAAATCAAGCCCAGCTGAAGCTAGGGTGCGCTTGCAAGGCTTGCTGGAACATCTGATAGCTTTGCCGGAAGAGATTTTTCAAGATTCTGAAAAAATTGAGCAGGACATTATTAAATTTGTAGCTGATCAAGGCTGGACTAATGCCGATTCTTTGTGGCCGCTACGAGTCGCCCTGACCGGAAGAGCCGCTTCACCCAGTCCATTTGAGGTGGCCTGGGTTCTGGGGCGATCAGCGACATTATCACGCCTTAAGGACGCACTAGCCGTACTCTAAGAGATGTCTCAATTTAAAGTCCAAACAAGATTTAGATGCTCGACAATAGTGGTTGCACTATTGATAGTTTTTGTCGTTTCTTTTGGCGGCTTAATGTTTTACCCAACCAAGGCTCAAGCCGAAACTGCCGATAGTTTACGAGAGCAAATCGATGAGATTAATTCTGAGGTACAGCGTAAGAAGGCTGAAGTTGAAGAATTGAACAGTCGAATCAGTCATTATCGAAATTTGATCGAAAATAAAAAATTAGAATCAGCCTCATTGGCTGATCAAGTTGTGCTTTTGGAAAATCAAATTGCTAAGACTGAGGTTAGTATAGAAATTGCTGAGCAAGAAATCGCCGGTCTAAACATACAAGTGAATCGACTAGAGGAACGTATTAATGCTGTCGAACAGCAGATCGATCGAGAACGTAAATTGCTGGGTTCGTTAGCTCGCAAATTATATCAACGGCAGACCAGTGCGAGCATAATGGAAATATTACTAACTCACAGCACTTTTTCTGAATTTTTTGATGATTTGTATGCTATTGTTTCGCTGCAGCGAAAGATGGATGACGCCCTAGACCGAATTAAAGATTTAAAACAGTCTTTAGATATCGAACGGCAATTACGGGAAGAGAAGTTAGCAACTGTCACTGAACGCAAGACTCAACTGGAAAACGCTCGGCGTGAATTAGAGGATGAGATATCTTTTCGCGGGTCTCTTTTAAATGAAACTAAATCTTCAGAGCTGGAGTTTCGTTATATGTTGGCGGAACTGAAGCGTGAGCAAAATGAGGCTGATTCCGACATTGCTTATTTAGAAAAAATACTGCGAGAGAAAATTGATTTTTCTGAGCAACTGACTGATCAAGTTTCTTTTATTTCGTGGCCAATAGCTCCACTTCGCGGAATCTCAGCCATTTTTCATGATCCTGAATATCCCTATCGACATATATTTGAACACCCAGGTATTGATATTCGGGCTCAACAGGGGACTGCGATTCGGGCAGCAGCCGCTGGTATTGTTGCTCGAGCTAAGGATGCAGGGTTTGGTTATAGCTATATAATGTTGATTCACAATAGTGGTATTTCTACGGTTTACGGTCATGTTTCCCGGATCACTGTTAAAGAAGATACTTTTGTTGAGCGAGGTGAGATTATCGGTTATTCCGGTGGAATGCCCGGCACACCGGGTGCCGGTAGTTTGACCACTGGACCTCATTTACATTTTGAATGTCGGTTAAGTGGTATTCCGGTAGATCCGATGCAATACTTGATTGGTGGCTAATTAGTAACCAGACATAGAAAAACCCGGAAACTCCGGGTTTTTGATATCTTATTTTCTCGGTGCCGTCTTTTCTAGTCGATCATAGACATGAATTGGCATGTTGCCGGTAGACAAAATACAGCTTTTTTGGCAGGTGCCGCAGAAAAATCCAGGCAGAGGAATTGGTACATCTTGCAGTTTGGTCATGAATAGATCTTTTTCATCTATCACCTGCACTTGCTTACAATGACGACAAACGACCTCGAATGACCAAACGTCACTCGTTTCATCTTTTTGGAATGAACGCATGTTAACCTCCAATACTTAAAGTATCATCAAGGCGACTGCTTAGACCAGCCAAGGATCGGATTCTTGCCACTCTAGGACCGAGGATTATGATCAGCTGCAAGCCGTAAATTAATCTGCGCTGATCGAGGTGATGTGCCAGCTTAAGCAGCGCTTGTCGTTGACGAAACAAGAAAAAGAAAGCTCTTTGATAAGCCAGTTGCATAATACTGGCTGTACCAGCCGGTGATTCCAGCCTTTGTTCCAGTGGAATGAAATCCGGATGTTGATGTTTGTCTGAGATTAGCGGTTTAACTGTTAACCATTCTTTTTTGAGCCAATCTACAACTACTAATTCTTGTGCTATCTTTTCTGCTGCAAACAAATCGAGCGCTCCACCCAAATAATCAGTCTGAGGAAAAAATAGAGTTTCGGCAGCAAGACCAGCCAGTACCGTTGTTAGATAATCCCAACATTCAACAGCTGGTTTGTTTTCGCTTCTCCAGCGACAGATAACTACACCACCACCGCGGTTATCGATAGAGACGCCTATAATTCGAGTAACATAAGGTGAGTGTGCCAAGCGGTTAGAACGTGACCAGCTTCATGTATAGCGGTCGAATTGAGTGGTTCGCGGCTCACAGCAACCTCCTGGCTGAATGATGATAATGATCAGCTAGTTTATTAGCCTACTAGTCAAAGTAAAAATAAACAAATTAGAGCATAAAAAAAGACCCACTTGAATAAAGTGAGCCGAAGTCTTAAAAAAGTAGCCGTTCATCAAAGGGGCGGGGACCAAGAATCGCTATCACTTCAGCGTGGTCTAATCGACCTTGACGATAAAGAGTTCCGGCCAAATTGAGCAAGCCAGAACGATTTTCTGCCAGTACGGTTTTGGCATGTTTGTACCCGCAGGCCAGAACACGTTTTTCTTGATCCGGCGGCTCAATCCTGAAAGCCCGACTTATATCTTCCATCCCTTCTATATCAGGCTCGGTTCCCCAGGGGGGACTAGTGGCATCTTGACCTTGAGCCACTAAGTCTGTTGCCAATTTATGAGCCCGCTGTAAATCATATTTAGCTGTAAGCATTTGACTTTTACCAACCACCTGAAGTTCAGCCGCAATACCAGCCAGAGCCATCGACAACATATACCAGTTGGAGATATTAGTTGGGAAGGAGGTGTCGCGCGCCATGACACGGCCATCGTATTCGCGTATCTCAGTGATCACTATTCGCTTGATACTCGGTGATCGCCAGGCTAGAGTGGCATGGCCAGCTTCATGAATAGCCATGCGTTCTCGCCACTCAAGTCGGTGCTGTTCGGCTATTCTTTCCAGAAAAGCACCGAATTCATCAGCACAGGAAGAAATAACTGATTTGGTGGCTTGGTTTGCTTCTCTGGTGAGAGATTGGCCAGCTTGCTGGAGTTTATCCTTAAGGTGTCTAGTTAATCTTTTCAAGGTGCGCATGATTATCTCCTTAACGAGATCCAGCAGTACACTCTAACATATTTTTTATTTAGTCAATGAGATACGCCGTAGTAAAAAATAAGGGGAATATACAATAACTGCCACCAATTAACCGTCCTTTTCATCTAACATCAGCGCAATTTCTGGCATATTTGGTGAATATACAATATCTGCCACCAAAACAATGCCAAAATTACTACGCTGCCCCGAA
>JAHJAU010000026.1 GCA_018813785.1 Patescibacteria group bacterium
CTCCGGACAAATTGGAAGTGGTTAATCTAATGGTTCCATCACCACGATCCCCTATCGTAGCTCCCAACTGTTCAAGTGCATGCAGATGAGTATCAATTGGTCTGTTGCCAATTATGCAACCACCTGGTTCTGGAATTATAACCTCATGAAATCGAGCCAATAACGGCCCCATTAAAAGAATCGAGGAACGCATGCTCTTGACCGCCTTAGCGTCCAGCGATACTATATCAGCTCGACTGGTATCAATGGTTAGCTCGTTTTCGCCTGACCAGGCAACCTCTGCGCCCAAAGAACGTAATATGTCGAGCATTCGTTCTACATCAGTCAGTCGCGGAACATTTTCAATTACACATGCCCCCTGAACTAACAGTGTGGCCGCGATAACCGGCGTAGTCGCGTTCTTCATTCCGCCGACAGTAATATCACCTTCAAGCGGTTGATCACCCCGAATCACTAACTTGACCTGCTCGTTTGTCGTCATAATTTAAAGCGGTTAGATTATTCAGATAAACAAGTTCAATGATACGGAATAGAAGTAATTATGGCAAGGGTCGGAGGTAAAAATAACTAAAAATATCAATTTTAACCGAATAAAACAGCTTAAATGAGCCACGGCAAACGACAACTTATCGTCATTCTATTGGTTGCGATTTTTGCCATTGTTGCACCGACCGTTCTGCTTTTTGCTTCGGGTTACAGCTATAACTGGCATAAACACCGTATCGAGAAAACAGGAATTCTTTATATTAATGCTGAACCAGCTACAGCCGAAGTTTATGTTAACGGGAAAAAAATCCGTGGATCTATTCCGGTTTCTGTTCCTCGGCTCCTTCCAGAAGATTACTTAATAGAAGTTAGACTCAGCGAATATTTCCCCTGGTCAAAAACGCTGACGATCAAAAGTGGCCAAACTACATTTGCCAAAACCATCACTCTGATCAGAAATGTGCTACCCAGACTGGACTGGCGAGCAGAAGTAACAAACAGCACCTTCAGCGCGAATGCATCCGCAGTAGCCTACATCGCAACTAATGAATCGTGGTCGGAATTATTTCATTACGATCTAAAAACTAAACAAACCCTGCTCCTGGCGCGCTTTGGACAAGACAAATACTCCAAGCTCGATTTACACATCTCCCCCAATGGATCACGTATTTTACTAAGTGCTATTGACGCAATCACTCGTGAACGAATAGTAATTATTTATAAAGCAGAGCTGGGTAGTACAGCAGTTGAACTAAAAGAACTGGCTCGTTTATCAGCTGTTCGGTGGAGTTGGTCAGTCGATAGTTCGATTCTAGCTCTATTGGGGCCAACTGGATTAATTTTCGTGGATAACGATCAAACCGTGCGTCGTCAACCCTTGGCGCTCAATGCGGTGCGGGATTTAATGTTCGGCAATCGATCATTATGGCTCTTAAGTGAAACTGTTAATTCTTTAAAATTATTTCAAGCCTCGTTAGCTGGACAAGACGCATTAGAAATCCAAATTGCACTACCAACAAAAAATTATCGATTCGTTTCTGGCAATGACCGATTGTTGTGGTTAAACGACTCCGGAAATAAAAAAGGATTGGCAATTAGAATCGATGATTTATCCTGGCGTCAAACTTCAGAGATACAAGATATTCGCTGGGAGCAAACTGGTGATAATGGACGTCTATTACTTTGGAATGACTTTGAAATTTTCTTGTTCGATCCCAATAAATCCGATGAACCTAGTCTGATTACCCGACTCGGTACACCGATTAATGATGTTGCCTGGCACCCAGCCGGAACCTATGCACTATTCACTACTGCTACTGGTGTCACAGCTATTGAGCTCGATGGACGTGATCATCGTAATATCGTTCGCTTAGTGGAGTTTGGTTCAGTTGATTCCGTAACAATTAATGCTGAGGAAAAATTATTGTATTTTATTGGCTCAGTTGGAAATCAACGTGGATTATACGAACGCCCTCTATAAAAATTGGAAAATAATAAATTTCCACGAGATTACGCCAGATATTTGACCGATGTAATGCACCAGAGCCAGTGTTTGCATAGTAAAAAACCAGCTGCCGGGGCTGGTTTTATTGATCAATCGGTATCAGGGCTACTGAAGAATTGCGCTTCGAGCAAATCCGGGACTTGCTGAATATCAGATAGCTGAGTACACCGCTCAACACTCTCAGCTGATGGATAATCACCATAATAATATTGAATGGCTGGACACGGAATCCAGACCGGCAGCAATCCAGCTTGTATAGCCGGATCCATGTCTGACGAAAAAGAGTTGCCAATCATAACCGCCCGATCAGGGTGATCACCAGCGATTTGTTGGAGTGGTTCAAGCTTGCTAAGCGGTGGTATAAAAACTCGTTCACTCGGTAAAAACTGGTGTAAGCCACAAGCATTTAGTTTGTGACTCTGAGTCTTGGTGTCACCAACCGTAACCAGATAGAGTTCGTAGCGCTGATCTTGGCTTAAAGTCGTCAACACCGACAGAGCTCCAGTCATCAAAATATAAGGTGACTGATAACACCGCTCGGCCGCATGTCTAAGCCGGGCAGCAATCGCTACATATCTCGCCCCACGAATCCGCAAATCAGTCCAAGCACGAAGCCAGCTTTCAATATACCAATCTGGATGATGACCATATTTCTGTATCAACCTCAAATGATGCTGTCGCTGACTCCCAAGCAGCTCTTCTAAATAAGGAGCCTGGTTGCCCAGCTCATGAATGATAATACTCGCGCAACTAAAAGCCGTGCGATTACGCTTATCAGCTTCAGCAAGCAAAGTATCATCCAAGTCAAAAACTACGCGCACTCGTATACCTGACTGTTGTTCATTCATCTTTTACCTCAAAAGACCTAAACGAAGATTATCAACTGACAACTGGCCGGTCAATTTTATTTGTTCCTAATAAGTCATCGCTTATCGATAATTTAATTTTAATAGGCAGAGATAAACTCTGTAGCTACGCATTCAGAGAAACGATATCAACAATATAGCTGCAAAGCTTGCTTCTGCTCATCGATAATAAAAAACCGGCCAGGGAAGGGGCCGGTTGTGATAGGACTCATTCTGGAGTGGGCCGTTGTAGACGCTTCGACTTTCGTCGTTTCTGTCTGGACTTCCTCTTCTTTCGGCCATTTCCATTCGCTTCAGACCACTTGGTGATATGAGCTGGCAGATCACGAATGGCCTTGATTACGGTGTAGGCGTCTTTCTCCACTTGAACATCATCTTCGGGCCAACCAACACGAATCGGGATCAAAACCGCCCGCACGCCGACATCAACCGCTGCCGCCACATCGATTCGCAGAGAATCACCCACCATGATCGTATTCTTTGGCTGACCATTGGCGATTGTCTTTAAACGATTGCGTTTATCGAACGAGACAACGTGGATGCGCCCCTCAAAGAAGGATCCCAGGCCAGCCTGCTCGATCTTGCGTCGCTGCAGTTTGTTCTCTCCAGCTGTAACCAGGTGCAGTACATGTCCCATGCCACGGATCTGACGCAAAGCTTCAATGGCATCGGGGTAAGCTCGGAAGGGGCCGCGCTGAAATCTGGCGGCTGCTCCTCGCACTTTCCTGGCCACTACTGGATCAGGTTCCTGACTGACCTCGTTACAGAAAACTTGATAAGCCTCGATCCAGCTGTCTGGGAAAAGATGGCGACTCAAACCATGTTGTCTGATTTTCTCGCCGTCAATTCTTCCCTGAAGCTCAATCAGTCGTTCCCCAAAAAACGACAAATCTTCGGCGGTCAGCTTGGTACAAGCTGACCGTTGAGGATTTCGACTGAAACGCTGAGTGACACTAACTAGCTTTTCTGAAATGAGCGGATCAGCTGACCGACCACTTTCAGTACAAAAAAGCTCGTAGGCCGAGACCCAGTTGCGCTGAAAATAATCGGCTCTGAAGCCTGGACTCGCCTGCTTCGATAGATTTGCTGACGAGAGATCACGAACCCGTCGCAGCAACTCCGAATTATATGGCGAGTCATTGCCCAGAGCATCAACGATGATAATCCCGCAGGCATAGGTGGCCTTGGTCAGCTCCCAACGAATCCAGTCCGCACTGCCGGAGGCGCATTTCCTACTGAAAGCGTCAGCGATTATATAACCGCAACGGAATTTGGCCTTTGCGTAGCGCCAACTGTTTGGCATCAGAGTATCATCGAGATCGAAGACCACGTTAAAACTGGTCATCGGAAAACCTCCATTTTCTATCGGTACTAAGTTGTCAAAATGCTATTTTGAGCCAAAAAACAGTCTACTAGGTCTGTCTTAACACGAACTGGCTCAAAGTTCCACTGTTGAGTTATCCCCAATGACCATTCTATGTCCAGCCGGTAAAGAATCAGCGGCTGATATAATAGTCGCCCCGCGGCCGATCAAACCATCAACAATTCGCTTGGAACAACTGACAGTAACTTGATCAAAAATTATTGAGTGTTCTATTTCTGTATTGCGAATTATGGCATTCGAGCCTATGGCAGTATAGGGACCGATGTAACTGCTCTCAATAATACAATTTTCACCAATTGTAACTGGACCGCGAATAAGTGTTCGGCCGCGCACCACGGTACCCCGACCTATCTTAACGCGACCATTAATAATCACTTCTGGATCACACTCACCTTCATTAATCGCTTGCTCACGAGTCATCTCAGCCAATAACAACTGATTACCTTCTAATAAATCTTCGGGTTTACCAGTATCTTTCCACCAGCCCGTTATTTCTTGATGACCGATATTATAACCATTCTCAATCAACCAAGTATGAGCGTCGGAAATCTCATATTCGCCACGAGCCGATGGTTTAATGGCATCAACCGCATGGAAGATATTATGATCGTAAATATAAATTCCAGTCACAGCAAAATCGCTTTTAGGATTTTGCGGCTTTTCATCCACTCGGATTATTTTCCCATCTCTGATTTCTGGAACGCCGAATCGTTGCGGATCACGTACCTTAGATAGTGCCAGCAAACCATTGGGTTTCTCTTGCTTAAATTTGTTCACAAACTGCGTAATGCTGCCCAAAATAATATTGTCACCAAGATAAAAAATGAAATCTTCATCACCTAAAAACGATTGGGCTATTTTTAATATATGCGCCAAACCCTTGGGTCCGCCAACCTGCTCAATGTAAGTAATACTTACACCCCAACGCGATCCAGTTCCCACCACTTTCTGCATTTCTGTCTCGCCTGGATTAATATTGATACCGATATCTTTAACACCAGTTTCAGCAATTTTTTCGATAGCGTTAAAAATCATTGGCTTGTTGGCCAACGGGATGAGGTGTTTATTAATCGTCCAAGTGATCGGTCGTAAGCGAGTAGCATGACCACCGGCGGTGATGAGTGCTTTCATAAATCTAACAAATATTGATATTTTACTTAGCAACATTAACAAGCTGAGGCAATTAGTCTAATCGGGTTATCCCCAAAAACTGATCAATTTATTAACAGCTGCTAAATAAAAACCTGCCATTACTAGCAAGGTTGACATGAGTATTTTAGCTAAAACTAGCTAATTATCTGACCACACAAACAGCGTTTAGAAATTTTCGCGCCCAGCGAATCAGTCTCCGTTTTTAATGCTGATGGCCCAGCGAGGCCAAACGGTAAATGATCACAGTCAGCTCGAGTAAACGGTTCGGGTCGACAATGCTTACAAGGTCGATAATCGGCGGCGATAGCATCTTCCCAAAAATGAAAGAAGACGCGATTTTTTAAAAAAGCTCGCCGACCACTCCAACAATCCAATCGACCGAAAATCTTTACGGTTTTGATACCAGCAAAACGACCCGGGTATGGCGACTCGACGATGTGACCAGCACACCAAACTCGATACATTTTTACCATTTTCCAATCCCTACTTTTAATTTTTCAGTTTCAGTTTAAATTTTTCGGGCACGCTCTCTGGATGCTCAGCAAAAAATGACTTGAGGGCTTCCAGGCGTAGTCGAAGCGGTGGAAACTTGGTGTTATTAAGTTGGCCGTAAGCTGGTCGGCGAGCTGGTTTAGGAAAAGCCGAAGCTGAAACCGGTTGATATGGAGTAGTAACGCCCAGCAGAGTAAAAAATTCCTGTGCAAACCCATACCAAGTCACCCCCGATCCCTCATTCACCAAATGATAAGTGCCGGGATCAAAATTATCAGTTAATAATTTTAGCGAGGCTCGCGCCACATCTTTGGTGTAAGTTGGCCGACCAACTTCTTCATCAACTATATTCAAAGCTGGTTTATCGGCTGCTAATTTCAACATGATACTGACAAAACTTGGTTTGGCAGCTGCCGACGAACCAGGTCGACCATATAGTTTAGATAAGCGACAAATAAAAGATTGCCCAGCCACTGCCCGAACCGCCACTTCACCAGCCAGCTTACTTTCACCATACACCGAAATTGGATTTGGTGAGTCGTCTTCAATATAACCCTCCGGCTTAGTGCCAGCGAAAACGTAATCAGTGCTGTAGTGCACAAACTTAGCACCAATTTCCTTGGCTAACCTGGCCAGTCGTCCTGGAACAGCTGAGTTTAACTCCCAAACCAGAGCGCGATTGGTTTGATCTTCGGCTCCATCCACATCATTCCAAGCCACTGAATTAATGATCGCTTGATAGCCACCGGCTAAAATATGCGCCCGGACTGCAACGCGATCAGCAACATCC
Organism: Patescibacteria group bacterium; assembly: GCA_018813785.1. Classification (GTDB taxonomy): domain Bacteria; phylum Patescibacteriota; class Patescibacteriia; order SG8-24; family SG8-24; genus JAHJAU01. The sequence goes on from JAHJAU010000026.1 coordinate 6,675, forward strand.
AAAGTCTCTCTATCCGTTGCCACAACTTCATGACCCGCCGACTCAAATTCATGGACTAAATCCTGGCCTAAATTACCCCGACTGCCGAGAATTAAAACCTTCATACTAATTCTCTGGTTACTGCTTGATAAACAAATGGCGTGCTTAACTCTACCAGCGTTGGAAAATCTCGATCACGGTCATTCATGACTAGCTCGCTCTCGATCGGCCAGCGGATGCCAACTTCCGGAGCATTGTAACGCAATCCCCCTTCAGCTTCTTTGTGATAAGCCGATCGACCGCATAGATACATCAGTTCGCAATCTTCGAGTGCGCAAAAACCGTGAGCAAAACCACTCGGCACAAAAAGCATCTTTTTATTCTCAGCTGATAATTCAAGACCAAACCACTGGCCAAAAGTTGGTGAACCGCGGCGAATATCCACCACTGCATCAAACAGTCGACCATTTACACATCGCACTAATTTAGACTGATCGTGCGGCGGCGCTTGAAAATGTAAGCCGCGCAACACGCCCTTAGTCGAAAAACTATGATTGATCTGCACTACTCCGGATTCAATCTGAGCCGCCTCGAACTTAGGCTGACTATGCATCTCCATAAACCAACCACGCTCATCACCAAATACCTGTGGTTCAATTACAACCAAACCAACAATTCCTGTCTTGATGATATTCATACTAAGCCACCTCCTTTAAAGTCTGATTATAATATTTGTCATAATACTCCTGATACGAACCATCCTTAACCCGCTGCCACCAAGCCTGATTGTCGCGGTACCAAGCAACAGTCTGCTGCATCCCTTCCTCAAAAGATATTTTTGGGTTCCAACCCAATTCTTCTCTAATCTTGGTCGAATCAACCAAGTAACGAGTATCATGACCCGGCCGATCAGGTACATAAGTCTTGAGTGCGGTGGGTTTGTCTAAAATCGCTAAAATCAAATCCGTTATCTGCTCAACTGATTTTTCTGCTCCTGTACCAATGTTATATGATTCGCCAATTTTACCTTGACGTAAAATTAAATCCACGGCTGCACTGTGGTCGTCAGCATGAATCCACTCTCGCGTATTCTGACTCGACTTAAACAATGGTAACGATTTATCCTCCATGGCATTAGTCGAAAACAGCGGTATGAGTTTTTCCGGAAACTGATGTGGGCCGTAATTATTACAACAATAACTTATCGTAACCGGCAGCTTGAAAGTATGATAATAGGCACGAACTAAATGATTGGCCGCAGCCTTAGATGCACTATACGGCGATTTCGGCCGATACGTGTCGCCCTCTTTAAAGGCGCGATCCTCATCCAATTCCAATTCACCAAAAACCTCATCGGTTGAAATATGATGCAATCGAACTCCTTTGTTGCGACAGGCCTCGAGTACCATCTGTGTTCCGATAACGTTGTTACGAACAAAAATATCAGGCGTCAAAATGCTGCGATCAACATGTGTTTCGGCCGCGTAATTAACCACCGCGTCAGTGTCGTCATCTAGCGCCGCCAAAAAAGACTCGTAGTCACAAATGTCGCCTTTAATGAAGGTGTAGCGCGGATCGGTCTCAAAATCACGCAGATTCTCTAAATTTCCGGCGTAAGTTAACTTGTCATAATTTACTACTCGCACGTCATCATAATTTTTAAGCAGATATCGCACGAACGCCGAACCAATAAATCCGGCTCCACCAGTAACTAATATTTTCATATTTATCCACAGTTAATTTAAAGCGACTCCAATACTTTATATTATTCGCTTAATTAAAACCAAAAATAGGGCTGTGTGATCAGTCTGCTCGGCAAACTAGAACAAACCAGAGGCGATATCCTGGGCAATCGTTTTCATTTCTTCAGTGCTAACCTCGATTTTCGGCCAGTGTCGCAAGCCGTCGCCCGCACTGCGTGGAATCACATGAACATGAGTATGAAACACCATCTGACCAGCAGCCGAGCCTTTGTTAACGATGAGATTAAAACCCTCGGCGCCGGTTATATTTTGGGCAACCTGACCTAAACGACGAGCCAGAGAAAACAGTGGAGCAATTTCAGCTTCAGCTAGGCCGGCTAAATTTTCACTATGAGTTTTAGGTAAAACCAATAAATGACCCCGACTTACTGGCTGGATATCAAGAAAGGCCAGCACTGTCTCATCCTCGTAAATTTTGAATGACGGAATTTCCCCGGCAATTATTTGGCAAAAAATGCAATCAGACATAGAAATTATTCGTATTTAATTTTTGAGACCTTTGTAAAAGTATCTTTTACCTTAAATCTACTTTTTAACCAAACGGTTCGCCCCTAAACAAACAATGCTGGCGGCGGTGGTGGTCGCTATAGTCAACACAGTTCGACTCTCAAGCGCGATAAAGTATCGTCGAGCCAGCACTACAACAAAAACAATGACCACTAATGACAACAAGGAAAAAACTACTCGACGCCAGGTCGATGATCGACGTTTTGGAATCAACAAAGCCAGCCCACCAAAAAAAACCATGGCCAAAACCAACCTCTGCGGCGACACGTGATTAAACATCAAACCTGGACGAATAACTTCCAAAGCCACGCCGGACAAGGTCACAATCAAGGCGGCAATAAAACCAACCGCTCCTAAATCAGCAATGTAAAACAACAACGTGCGTGCTGGTACATATTCCCGATCATTGAAACCTCGTTTTAAATCCAACATAAATTTCTATTCTACGTTCTCACTATAACTCTGACCGTCTGACAAAATTACTGCTGTTTCTCGATCGGTAAATTGCCAACCAAGATCAGTGAGTAAAGTTCGGATACCTGCCAACCAACCAGTCGGCTGACGATATAAAACGAAAGTCAGAGATCCCAAGCGCAAATCATTCTGAGTCAAACCAATTCCTGGAGCTGAAATCGCAAATCGGAAAGCACCATTTTCGGTAGTAGCTAACTGTGACACCTCAAAAGTCGCTTCAGCTACTGTCCATTGATCAGCCATGCTCGGTGACTCATAATCAGTAATGATGAAATCCACGCCCTCAACCGCTAGATCAGCGGCAGTCAAATACCAATCTAACTCAAGTGGCAAAGGATTGAAAAAATCATCTGGTTCAAGAGCAATTACACTATCCGTTTCGATTAAAATATCTCGTCTGGCAGACGTAACACTAAACGGTTCCTGACTCTCGCCTAACCTGTAAAAATATCGCGTATTCAACTCGCGAATTACCAAGTCATGACCATCAACCAGTAACGTTTGTAAACCCTCATCATGAGCGGTTCTAGCAACAATCATCCGACCACCAACTAGCACCGTAACCGGTGTAATTTGATCGCTATAACCAACGTGATCACCCAAATATAACCGTTTTAAAAACACAAACTTATCCTGCCGAGTGGTCAATCTGCGAATAAAAATATCGCCTGATGACGTAAACTCCAAACGATAGAGTCCGACCCGAGGATCAGACAATGACACAGCCACTGTGCGCAACCCGGACGACTTTTGATCGTCAGTAGTATTTCCATCATCCGCCAAAACGGTTCTGGCCACTGCATCCTTCTCCCCTTCTCGATAAACAGAAATGGTCACTGGATCCGCACCCTCCTGCCGATTCATATCCTGCACCAAAAAATTAAACGACAGTGGCTCCCCATCAGTGTAAGTTAAAATTCGATGATGACCACGCAAAGATACTTCTCTGGTTTTTGTGTCAGATAGTGGTGTATAGGCAGTTGGACGATATGGCCAATTCAATGTACTCCGGTAAGTCGCTACACGAGATGCCTCGGGTGGATTTGCCAAAAAATTATCCAACGAATCATAAATTACTTTACGCTGCAATAAATTCAGACTACCGCTCCCCAAACGCTTCCAGGTCAGAGAATCAATTAATCGATTCTCTGCTGGACGCATATCATATTGTCCATCCAAACGATTCGCTAGAGCACCAATTTCAACCACCTGTTGTCCGCGATTAAGATAAGATAAAGATACGGTCACCGTGTCAAAAAGCGCCGGTGGTTTCAAATCAAAATAAACTGGTTCATCAATTAACCGATACGGCGCGCCTTCTTTCAGCGCCAATCGCTCGCTTGGTTTTGGTTCAGAAACAAAAGGTGATGGGTTGGTAATGTTAGTCTTTATGGTCAAATAACCATCTGGAGAAGTGGCCAAAGAAATAACTCGAATAAAAGTTCCACCCACCACCAAAATAGCGATGATCCGAATAATCAAAATAAATCTTTTATCAACTTGTCGGCCTGGGTTGTTCATTTGACTAAAATCTCAGCTCTTCAGCTGAAACCTTACTTAAAAATAAACTTATAAAGTGAGTGTTCACCTAAATCAGCTGTTGGTTGAATTGAGAGACCGAGCGGCGGCAATTTCACGTTTTGCAACCAATCTAAATCTCTTTCTGGAAAAGTCAGACCAAAATAATAAGTTGGAGTATTGGCCACAGCCAATGGCAACAATTGATAGGTTTCATCAGAGCGCAATGGATACATAACCGCTCGTTTTGGGTATAAATATTTATCCGCATGATCAACTACAATAAGTGCATCATCTTCGGTTAATTCTATAATCTGTTGAACTTCCCATTGATAAACGCGTAAATTAGTCTGGATCGCTATCAAACCCTCCTGCGCCGCACCAAACACTTGCCGGCCGGAGATAGAGGCAATCAACAACAAAAATAAAAAAACTGATACCTGAGCGAGATGGTAGCGACGACTCAAATCAACTAAAAGAGATAGCGCTCCAGCTACCGGTAAAGTAGACAGAATAAATATTGGCAACCAATAGCGGAGATATGAAGAACCAATGGTCACCACGTTCGGATTCGGATTATCCTGTATTGACCAGCTACCATAAAACAAGATCAACCAGCCGGAGACGATCAAACCGGTAATTAAAACAGCCGATGTATAAGGTGATTGTTCGCGCCAACCAGAGACTCGCCCGCACCTGCGCCATAAATATAATCCCGCCAGCCCGACCAGTAACGACCACCACCAAAAAAGCTTAACGCCATAAGACCAAAAATTCGCCACAGCTGTTCGAGGAGCAAACCCCAACGGAAATAATATTGGACGTACTGGTCCCAATAATTTGGCGCCTAGGCCACCGTGGGCGGCATCAGAAACCGTGGCGGACACATCGCCATAACCAGTCATCAGCCAACTGCCATAAAGTGATTGATTGATTAACAAAAATGGTGCCAACACCAACCAAGCAAACACCAGACAGATAGCTATTCTGGACCAGGGTAGACGACGGCCGACCAACACTATCATTACTAATACGGCAATAAATAACCAATATATGGCCGCTAGCCGAACAGCCAGGGCGAGCCCCAAACAAATCCCGGCCAACACCGCATCTGCCCAACGCAATAATCCCAAGCCGCGATATTCCTGACGACGCGACAATGCTTCGCTGGGTGTACAACTCAAAAAATATGCCGCCCCTAATAACAACGACATTAATAATACGTTGGGCATCATGGTATGCGACGACCAATACCACCAAACTGGATTAACAAGTAACAAACCTGCGGCTAGCACGCCGACCCGTCGACCAAAATGTTGACTGATCATCAACCCCCACGCCAAGACCCCTAATAAAGCGATAAACGGAGTAATAAACGGGATAACCTTCGCCCCCAAACTACGCGCTATAATTCCATAAATAACCGGCAATCCCAAAAAACCACCGGGCACCTGAAGATCATTCACTACCTTAACGCTTCTGGGGTGAATTCGGTTAGCCAGCACCAAGTTAAGATTTTCTAAACGATGAAGCTGGCCTTTTTCAGCCAACAGCTGTGTGAATACAGCATTCGAATTCTCATCAGGAGAATTGTAATAGCCGGGCACAGCCAAAACCAAAAAAGAGTAAACAAAAAAGAAGACGACACCGAGCGCAGCGCCGACCGAAACCGCCAATAGCGTTCGGTGTCCAGCTTCGTTCATACGTGTAACCTGGATAGCACGCTGACGATAGCCACAGCTAATGCCACAGCCAGCGTACCAGCTGAAATACTTACTAAAAGATTAATATCCAGCCAAAGTGCCAATAATAATAATGAAATCGCTGCTACTTCTGTAACCATCTTAATCTTTCCCCATAAATTTGCCGGCCTAATATCACCTCGTCGCTGACCCAACCAGGCACCAACTATCATCAAAGCCTCAACCACCAGCAAAGCCATTCCCAGAAAAAAATTGACGTGCTGTAACACAATTAAAAATATGACTGATCCGATAAGCAATTTGTCAGCCAGTGGATCGTATATTATTCCCCAGGTTGTAATTTGTTTCCTGACCCGTGCCATGGCACCATCCAGCGCATCGGTTAAAGCAGCGAACAAAAACAACGGCATACCGATACGATAGTCGCCGGTATTAAGAAAAAAAAGTACTGGTGGGATAAGCAACATCCTAACCACTGTAATATGATTGGGCTTGATCCAGGCGGGAATCAGTGGATCGAGGATGCGTTTATAAATGTGATCGTGTGGATACAGGCTGATTTTTTCGTTCCACTGTTCATTTGTCATATTGAACTAGAACGATGCGGCAGTCTGCCGCAAACAAATATGCTATGCTTATTAAAGTTCAGTGTCAGATAGCTCTATCTTCCGATAATGATAACTTTGGCTGATGATCGTAAAATATTTCGCCACTAATCTAATTCTCTAACATGGAAAATAACCAGATCAAACACCAACAGTATATCTTGTTTTCCGCTTTGTTTACAGTCGCCGGAGCTTTGGCGGTAATCTTACCGATCGCCTTTTGGGTTAAAATTTTACTGACAATAATCTATTTTTTAGGTGGCGGATTATTGGTTGGACGACTGGCTCTACCACGGGATCGACTGATTTGGCGCGTGTTACTGGGACTCCTGCTACAAATTTCAACTCTAATAATAATTGGTAGCGTAGTTTATCTGCTCCACAATCTCAATCCTCAGGCCACTGTGCTGGTGATCATTCTAGCACCAACGATTGCTCAGCTATTCACTGCATTAAGCCTAAAATTTTCTAACCGACAACTTTTTAAATCCAGTTTAAACGAAGCTGTGCCACAAACCGAAGAGCGGCATCTGATAATAACGGTCTTGGGTATCGTGGCAGCGCTGGGCTTTACAATTCTAGCCTGGATTGGTTTTGAAATGTTGACCGGAGCGGCAACCGAGCTATCGATTCGCTCGCCCTGGGATAATGTTCCGCGTTTATTTTTTATAATATTTTTTCTGGTGGCTTTAGCTGCCTTTGGTTTGGCCGCTGGACGCCTGGCTGGTGTAGCGGTGTTGGCTCCTATCATTGGTTTATCATTACTCGCCACGACTGTGGCTGTGACTGTGTATTCAGTTGGTTTCGGCTTTGACTCATTCATTCATCAAGCAACAGAAAATCATATTTTTGCTCAGGGTGAAATGACACCCAAGCCATTTTATTATTTGGGACAATACGCACTAGTAACAATTTTAGCGCGTCTGTTGGGTGGACATGTAACCACGATTGATACCTGGCTGGTGCCACTCACTTTCACTCTGATTATTCCGATAGCTTATTGGTCATTGCGGCGATCGTTCGGCTGGACCAGTTCAGTTGCTGCCGCGTCCTGCCTGCCGCTTCTGGCTCTGCCGCTGTCCTCGTTCGTGTTGACCACCCCCCAAGGATTAGCCAATGTCTGGCTGATACTGACGGCGTTTGTTGTTTTGGCCAGTGCTACAACCTCCAGTAGCCGTAAATGGTTGCCACTTTTGCTGGCTCTGGCGACCGCGGCCATACATCCACTGGCCGGTGTACCACTCCTGATCTTTGTCCTAATGATGATCTATCTTAATGTATCGCGAGGACTAAAACGCTTGCCTAAACTAAGATGGATATTTTTTATCAAGTTGACGGTACTGGCCGCGATTGCTCTACCCCTCATGTTTATTATCAACGCCCGCCTGTCTGGAACCGACATCATACTTGATCCTGAAACCATTCGAACTCCCACCGCAATAATCGAAGGTTTAAAAAATCCCGAACTGCAAACACGACGTTTTTCGTCTTCGTTGGATTTTGTTTATTTCTGGCGCACCACTAGAACCACGACCTTCACTCTGCTCGGTCTGGCTGGCGTGTTATTACTTTGGTTGGCCGGCCGAAAACGCGATGATGAACGCTGGTGCGAAACCGCCATTATTTTCGCCGCTGGCGGCGTGGCCTTTTTCATTAATTATGTCTTATTGCGCGTTTGGGTGCGCTTCCCATTTTTAATCGAATATGAACGCACTAATTATGCTGATCGGCTGGCCGAATTAACGTTGTTTATCACTGCCCCTTTGGCGCTCTATGCGTTTGGCCGACTCTTACAACGCATTCGAACACGCGGATTTCCTTTGTTGGCTGTCGGTTTAATGTTGCTCGTAGCAGCGGTTATTACAGCCAACGTCTATCTGGCCTATCCTCGACGCGATAAGTATGAATCCAGCCGCGGCTGGTCAACTAGCAGTAACGATATCGAGGCAGTTTTATCGATAGATAAAGATGCTAAGGCTGAAAATTATGCTGTCCTAGCCAATCAGTCGGTGTCAGCCGCTGCAATACGCGAACTCGGTTTTAAAAAATATTTCACCCAACAAAATTCTGATCTGCGAGAACCGATCTTTTTCTATCCAATTCCAACCGGTGGACCACTTTATCAAATTTTCCTTAATACTAATGACGCCTGGGGTGCACGAACAATTATCGAGCCGGCTTTCAAACTGACTGGCGCACAAACCGTCTATTACGTAGTAAATCATTACTGGTGGCAGGCTCAACAAATAATTGTTAACGCTAAACGCGAGGCAGTTGACTGGTGGGTCATTAACGATCGTGTCTGGGTATTTAAATACGAAAAAAAATGAGTTTATCCAGACTGATATACTAAATATATTGCTATAAAAAAATCAGACGGTTTCAGAGTAAAAACTATCTGATAGTTTTATTTAAATTCGATAAACACTCTCCAGGGCGTCGAGATGAGCCTCGAGTGATTGAGAACGGATCCAAGACAGCGCTCGCTGGGACATGACTGCTCTCTCTTTAGAAGTGGCCGCTTGTTGCAGGGCGGTCAAAAGCGAATCAACGTTGGCTGACTCAAAAAGAAAACCGTTCTCGTTATCTCGGACAATCTCTGGTATACCACCGACTCGGGAAGCCAAAACCGGAACACCACGACTAAACGCGCTCAAAATTGCCATGGGTGCGTTTTCAATTACTCGAGATGGCAAAACCAAATACCCGGCCCGATCGAGAAGCTTGGTCAATTGCTCACCATACACTGCGCCGTGACACCTTACTCCTTCAAGTTTAGCTGCCCGACTACGAACCTCAATTGCCAATGAACCGTCACCGACGATGTCTAAAGTTGCCGCATCCCGAGTTGACCAGCACTGCCAGGCAGTCAATAAATCAAAAATGCCCTTATGCTCCTCCAACTGACCAACAAAAATAAAATTATTGTTGCTGATTTCTCTGGATTTAAAATCTTTAACCTGATCAACCGCCGGATTTCTGATTACGGTTTTGGTTGAGTGTGAAAAAAAACCAAATTGATTATGCAGCTTCAAGGCAAACTCCGAAGGGAAAATTACGACCGCTGGTGAACCCATCATAAATCGCATCAATCTGAGATAAATCCATTCGTGTAGCTGACGCAATCGCCAATCAGCTGACAGTAGTCCAGAGGGATGAATGAGTTGAACATCATGAACGGTATGCACATGACGCAAATTAAGCTGGCGCAATAAATTAGGAATGGCAAATCCTAATCCCATTAAATTATGCGTGTGTACGACTTTTGGCCGATAAACTTTAATTAGTCGTCGTAAAAGATTGGCCGAGCGCCAGTTAAAAATATCCAACCAATGCCAAATCAGACGACCAACCCAAGAACGCTGTTTCAAATCACCGTAATAACCTAAGTTAGGCGGAAAATAAGTAAAATGATCCACCCCCGCCTCATCACGTCGCCCGACCATTCCCGGGACATGAAGAGTTGATGATTTTGCCGAAATGTTTTTACTAGATAACGAAATTAAAGAAGATGGAACGGCACTAACCACAGCCACCTCATATCCACGCTGACCCAAACCCACGGCTTCTAATTTGACGACCAGCTCAGCTCCGCCGCGCGCTTGTTCACCATAAAGATTGGAAGCAAATAATATTTTCATGATTTTGAAAATAATTCGTCAGCCACTCGCTCCCATTTATCAATTCGACGCTGCTCGGAATATTCATCAACCGCCATTTGACGACCGGCTGTACTCAACTCACCTCGTCGACGATTGTCTTTCAATACATCGATTAAGCGAGCTGCCAAAGCAGAAACACTGCATGGCTTAGCCAAATAACCAGTCTCACTTGGCCGAACGATAGTTCGAACACCAGGCAAATCACTGGCCACGACAGGTATGCCAGAGGACATGGCTTCAAGTGCGGCAATACCAAATGCCTCAGAGCGATCTAACGATGGGAAGGCGAAAACATCGGCCAGCCGATAATGACCTGGCAGCTCATCATCACTAACCGGTCCAGTAAATATTACTCGCTGATCAACTCCAGCATGAATGGCGGCAGATTTGTATTCATCAATCAACTCACCACCACCAACAATTACCGCCTGAACCGATTTCAGTCCGGCAATACTCAGCGCCTGAATCAACACCTGTACTCCCTTAAAATAATGCGCGCGATCTAAACCGCCGACAAACACGACTATTGGCTGATCAGTTGCTAATCCATATCTCGTTAATAATTCCTCGGGTTTTTTGCCGGGTGTGAATCGTTCGGTATCTACAGCCGGCGGCAGCTCGCGGAAAAGTGACGGATTAGACAGACATAACTTCTCCAAAGCTGATGATCTGGCGTAATCAAAACTACTAACTAAAATGCGATCGGCCTGGCGTAATACCGCCGGTCGCACCAGCCAACCATGCAATCGAAAAAAAGCGGCTAAAGCACCTCGACCAAACGTATCCATGTGATAATAAATAGCTAACCGACTAAATTGTCCCAATCGCTTAGCCAAAGCTACTGCTTCTGCCCCACCATAAAATGGATAGTGCAAAACCACCAAATCATAACCTCGACACGCGCTAAAAGAACCAGGAACCAAAGCTGCGTTACCATACTTAAACCACGGTCGCAGTGATCGAATAGTATAACCGCCTGATTCACCAGAATTACGACCAGGCACCCAAACATCCACCTCATGACCAAGTGCCGCCAACTGACGAGCGTCTTGTTCAGCCACCACGCACATACCACCACGATATGGCAGAAAAGTCGGAGTAATAATGGCTACTTTTTTAGGGTTCATGGAACTTTAACGGATTAAATACTTCATAATTCGCCAGGTTTGCCCCATGAGCGGATTGGCGATAAACAACGTAAATGGACCACTCCCCTCCTGATCCCGAATTTCATATGTAAACAAGTGCAAAATATCACGATCACTCACTAACCTGGTGGCGGCTACCATATCTCGTTCACAAAAAATATGTCGCCAAGCTTTTGGTCTGAGAAAATAAGACAATGCTCTCAACTTCTTTTTCCACCAACCGCCACGCACGGCAGACAAAGCCAGAAAAGCCTCAGCGATAATCAGTCCCGGAGCTATTACCAGCAATGACCATAAGCGCAAATTTTTAAGCAGAATAATATAACGATTGCGCTCCATAAAATATAGTTTGGCGATACTGCGCGAGAATTCATATTTATGCCAAACCACCGATTGAGGTGCTAAAACATTGCGATAGTTAGCCAATAATAATCGCCAACCCAAATCTAAATCCTCGTGATACATAAATAAACGTTCGTCCAGTAAACCAACTTTTTTCAATGCTGAACAACGAAAGAGCACTGCCGCACCAGACGCGTAAGCGATGTCACGCACCGTTTCACGATCTAGCTGATCAACCGGTCGACGATAATCGCAACAATAACCAAATCCGAGAAAATGGATTGCATTACCCGAACTATTTACTAAATCCCGCTCCGGATGCAATAACAACAACGATTGTACTGAACCTATCCGTGGATCTGTCTCAGCTACGGCAACCGCCGCCAACAAAAAACACGGCTCAACTTCAGTATCATGATTAAGCAAATAAACAAAATCAGCGCCATCTATCAATGCCTGCCGGATAGCGATATTATTTCCGGCAGAAAACCCAATATTGCCGCCAGAATCAACAACTTTAACCCAGGGGAATCTCTGCGTTATTTCTTGTGGAGTACCGTCCGAAGAACCATTATCAACGGCTATAACTTCCACCGCCAGGTCACCGCGTTCCATTTTTTCTAAACTACCAAAACACCCGTCCAAATATTTGGACGAGTTATAAGTCAAAACGATAATCGTTACTTTTGTGGCCACGCTTTTCATTTTTCGTCTATCACTAGTTCGATTGTTTCATTAATTATTCGCTGTTCGGTTTCTTCCTCTCGACGTCTCAGGCTAATTTCTCTGACCAAAAGCGTAATATCATGTTCAATCTTTTCCAGCTTTAAAAAAACCCGAAAGACTAGGTAAAACAGCACAATTACAGAGATATAAATCGCAGCATCAACACCGCGCCCCACACCAACCAATAATGCAACCCAACTGGTAACTTGCGGCTGGGCGACCGCGATAACCACCACTAGCCAAAAAATCAACCAGGCTACCAGTGCGCCCCGGCCCAACACCCCTTCACGAAACCTAAAAATTGTCCGCCAAACGGCGAACCCAGCGAAGGCAATTATAAATAATTGAATCAATAACATGAGTCAAAATAAAATAAATAAAAACGATCGGCTGACTAAACATCTGAACTCCCTTGCCCTCACCTCATTACTCGATGCAGCAGTAACTTGCCGGCAGTCTTCAAACCCACGAAAAAACCTTGTCCTTTGGATCTGGAGTACTCGGTGTAAACCGGCTGAATCGGTATCTCAATAAGTCGCAGTTGATTACGACGTATCTCGCGTACTATTTCCGAAGAAACCTCCATTCGATCGCAACGTAACTCTAACCGCTGGGCAGTCTCTCGGGTAAAAGCCCTTAAGCCGGACTGACTATCCTTAACCCACAAACCGAAAAGGATGAAGGTTAGCGCGTTGCCTATCCAATTCGCCAATCGCCGACTCGCCGGCATTAGTTGCCGATCAAGTGTGCGTGTGCCAATTGTTATATCAGCTTCACCAGCTAAAAGCGGTGCCAACATTCGCGCTATATCTTCTGCCTGATGCTGACCATCAGCATCAAAAGTGATTATCACATCAGCGCCCTGCGCCAAAGCCAGAGCTAATCCTGTACCGATAGCCGCACCCAGCCCTCGATTTATCACATGCGTCACCACTTCAGCTCCGGCGATTCGTGCTAACCGAGCAGTATCATCAACTGAACCATCATCGACAACAACTATTCCGTCAACCCGACCCAAAAGCGAGCGGACTACACCGCCCACTGTATTGGCCTCATTATAAGCTGGAATAACGACGACTGATTTCATAACTATTTATCGAAGCGTGGACTTAATATATCTTTGTGAGCCACAGTGTATTCAATCGATTTCTTCAACCCCTGTTCCAGGGAAACCAAGGGGATCCAACCTGTTTCTTTGGCTCTAGTCAAATCAGGTAATCCCAGATCGCGCATAAACGGCAAACGTTCGCGAAATACGATCGATGATTGGGATCCTGTCATTTTTAAAATCTGCTTGGCTACATCTACTAACTTAATATCATAATCACTGCCGATGTTAACCGGACCAGGATCAGCCGGCAAATCCATTAAACGCATAATTCCATCAACTACATCAGTCACGTAAACCAATGACGATCTAAAATTCTCATCACCATAAATCACCAACTCGCGTCCATCTATGGCGTCCATAACAAAGTCCGGTATCATATGACCGTCCCTAAGTGGCTGACGTGGACCATAGGTTCGAAAAATGCGACCGATGCGAATATCCAGATTGTAAATGTCTCGATAGGTTATGCAGGCTGTTTCGGCAAAACGTTTACCCTCGTCATAACAACCGCGTGGCGTCAAATGATCAAACGCACCAAACTCTTCTTCCCGGAAAGGATGACCATCCTCTGGTCGCATGCCGTAAATAACCGATGTCGAAGCCTGAAAAAATCTCGCTTTATATTTCACTGCTAAATCGAGGACATTCCGCATGCCCACCGAATTAGCCAGCAGTGTTTGATGTCGAAAATCATCAAACTTTTTCGGCGAGGTCGGGCAAGCTAAATGATAAATCTCCTGAATTCCCTGAAACTTAATTTTGAATCGCTCCAATTCTGGATAGCTTTCAAAGTCCAGAACTTGAGAAATATCAGCGTTAATAAATTCAAAATCCGGATTCTTGAGCAACTGATTGATATTGGCCGGTTGCGATGTACTAAAATTATCGACACAGATAACTTTATTATCCTTCAGCAAGCGCTCACAAAGAAAGGAACCGATAAATCCAGCCCCGCCCGTAACTAAAATATTTTTCTTTTCGAAAATTGGTGCATCCGGCATAAAAAAGTTGGCTAATTAATGTGGCTTTATTATACGAGTAAAGGGTCTTTGAGACAATAAATTGACCTTAAATAAGATAAAATATCAAAAAATTTTGATAACGATGCGATCCGATGCCTTTTATGTCCGAAAAACCCATCTCTTCTGCAAAATAAAATTCCAGGCTATGACACAAACTGTAGCTAAGGCTTTGGCGAAAATATCATACATACCTAATCCCACTAAAATGTAAAGTAGCGCGGCATTCCAGGCCATACCAATAAAAGTCACTAGAAGAAATCTGGGCAAGCGCTGTAACAAACCATGATTATCTCGTCGCCAGGTCCAGAAATTATTCAAAATAAAACTGGATATCATGCCGCAACAGTAAGATAAAACACTAGCTAGAACCAGCCGGTCTTCCCAAAAAACAAAAAGCCTAGTTAAAAAAACGTAACTCGTAAAATCAACCAGGGTATTTATCGTCCCCACCAAACAAAATTTTAGCAATTGTCGGGCTGTCGGATGACGGTGAGTGACCGTGTCAAAAATGCTGATTAAAATTCGCATGCTCCGCTATTCTAATAGCCAATCTGCCAATCAAGCTGGCAGATGAAATTTTATTTTATCAGCAGCGCCTGAACTCCACCCCGAAAGGCCGGCTCGTAAGCAAAAAAAGATAGCTCTGATCGCCGGCTATTAGCCGTCAGCACAACTTGTGACCCCTGCCCGCGCAGACTACCCCAGACGGTTCTATAAGATGAATTTGAAACAACTGCTGACCCAACAGTGCTGGCGTTTAGTTTCGGAAATGAACCACCATCGCCAATATATTGCCGCTGACCATTATAAACTGCGGTTATGGTCTGACCATTATCATCATAACCACGAATAATTAATTCAACCGCCCCATCACCGTTTAAGTCAGCCAGATCCACCTGAAAACCGGCAGCATAGGAAAAACCAAACGGCATAATTGAATACTTGTGATTTCCGATCGAACCAAATACTCGGACCTCTCCCTGACCTCTGCCTGGCGCAACTATAATTTCAGCTTCGCTATCCTGATCTAGATCACCCACCGCCACATCAACCCCACCCCGATAACTATCGTCGAAAGCGAAAAAACCACCCAAGGCCTGACCTTGCTTATCAAACATTCTGATGTGTGGCCCACCACCAGGACCAGCCCCAGTCACAATTTCATCAATTCCATCTCCATCCAAATCTCCAGTAGCCACCTCAACTCCGCCCTTGAATGCCACGTCGTAAGCAAAAAATCCACCGATGGGTCGGGTATTAATATCAAAAATGCGCACATGTGGACCGCCGCCAGATAAAGCTCCAGCCACGATACTGGAACGATTCACACCATCAAAATTACCGACTGCTAATGAAACACCGCCACGAAAACCGGCCTGGAAAGCTTTAAAGCCACGGATAAATAACCCATCTTCGGTAAATAATCTGACTTCTGGTTCTCGTCCTGCACCCGGTGCAGTTACAATATACTGACTGGATGAATTAGCCGGCGCCAACAAGGCTGTCGGAGTAACGATTTCGGGTGGTTGAATACTACCGTTTTGTCGCTCGGCAACTTTAATCACCGCTTTGTCAGCTTCAATTCTACCTCGCCCTAACCGACCAAAATAATCCGAATTAGCGGAATCAATATCAAATGAAGTTTCAGTCAGAATGTTCATTATCTGACGCTGAGTCAGATGACTATCGAGAGAATACATCAAAGCTACCAAGCCAGAAACAAGCGGCGCAGCCACAGAAGTACCATTATAATAACCGCCGTACAAATCGGTAAACTCCGATCGTCCGGCGATAGTGGCCTGAGTAGAAATAATACGTGACCCAGGTGCGCTGATATCAATACAGGCCGCGCCATAATTCGAGAAAGAAGCCCGTTTATCATCAGCATCAGTGGCTGCAACTCCGTAAATATAGTTCACGTTGGATTCACTATCGAAACAGACCGGGTAACGAGGATCGACATCCAAATCGATGGCCGCCTGACCTTCGGCTGCATTACCCGCGGCAGCAACAATAAATACACCCCGATCGTAAGCCCGACGCAAAGCTTGATCCAAAACCGAACTGCGAGTTATACCAACAAAACTTAAATTAATGACCTTAGCACCATTCACCGCGGCATAATCAACCGCTTGTGCTACTCGCGACGGATCACCTAAACCACTGGAATCAAGAGCACGCAAAACCATGATCGGCGCCTGCCAGGTTATGCCCACTATACCCAAACCATTATCACCCTTGGCTGAGACTATACCAGCACTTACTGTCCCGTGATTCACACCAAGCAAAGAATAATCGCCGTTGGGATTAGGATTCGGATCGTTATCACTATCAACAAAATCCCAACCAAAAACATCATCAATAAAACCATTGCGATCGTTATCCAAACCATCACCGGAAATCTCATCCATGTTACGCCAAATATTATCTTTTAAATCCGGATGATCGAGATCGACACCACTATCAATAATAGCGACCGGCACAGTTTCCATTCCCAAACTATAACGCCAGGCATCAGGTGCTCCAATATGACTCAAATACCATTGTTCATTAAAATAAAAATCGTTCGGTGTTCGAGCCTCAACTGCGGGGATAGATAAACAACCAGTCACTATAATGACCAGTGCGTAGAGTTTTAACCGAGTTAAACTAATTGGTTTCATCTTGTTTAGATTGAACTACCGTATCTAAAAATCAATAATACCTAACTGGCATAATGACCATTGTACAGATGGAATGATCAAATTGGAAGTACAATCAAAAAAGATCGCCGAGACGATCTTTGCTTGTTTTTTAGGATTATTTCCCCAAGCCTCGCAACTTTTCGTGGAAATGAAGTCCGATATCAATCACCTCTTCATTACGGGAAGCTATATCCAAAAAATTTAAACCATCGAAATCAAAATCATTTTCAAAAGGCGACTGACCAAAATGGCCGTTCATTGGTGATTGATCACCAAAACCGTGATCTGGAGGTGTGCCCGGTGAGCCGAACAAATCCCCGCCTTGAAAACCTGAAGAAAACATGCTTTTTTATTTTGATTTCCTTTGTTTTTATTATACTCCTTTTTAAGCTTAATTTCAACTTAACGTTGGGTAGGGGGTAGCTGCAGAGTTTATCTCTGCCCATCCGATTTTAATAATGTTGGGCGGAGGGGTAGCTGCAGAGTTTATCTCTGCCCATCCGATTTTAATAATGTTGGGCGGAGGCAAGCCACGTCGCTCGTGAGCGACGTGGCAAGCTCCGCAGCTACGTGATTGATTTAGTTATTCTTCTTGTCGCGAACAAAAAAGGAGGCAGCTATTGCCCCTCTTTTTTCTTTTATCAACAAGCAAAAACAAGCTTATTCTAAGCCTACATCAGCTGGGGTAATTGGATCACCAAAACGATAGTTCACCCAAAATGCTACCGGAACATCGTCAACCATTCTATTCCAGTCTGGACCGTAAAGCGCCGCAGCCACAGCTTCTGTCTGCACCCAACGCAATAATCCACCTCGAGCAATGGCATAAACCCTTGGATCTGATTCAATCTTGACCATTCTGGTTCCTGGTCGGTAAGTAATGTTGCCACCGATCGGAATCCGCGCAATATCTTCCA
>JAHJAU010000027.1 GCA_018813785.1 Patescibacteria group bacterium
AGCGCCTGCGTCAGTCGCAGTGCCGGTTCAGCCGCCAGCAGTCCCGGCACCGGCTCGCCGCGCACCGGTTCCGGTCGTGGTGTCACCAGCTGTGGCGCCGATGATCGCCGGACCGGGCTACGGCGGCGGAGCGATGGCCGCTCAGTGCGAAGACGGCCCGTTCGCCCTCATGCTGGTCAATCAGACCAGTTACTTCCTGAGGGTGCATGTGGCCCCAACCCCCGGTCGGCCGGTTCGACCGGGAGAAAATCTGGGTCGCATGATTCAGATCCCGCCACACGGCAGGTTTAACACCTGTCTCACCGCGTTGGGCGAGCACCAAATCAGGGGCATCGCCTACACGCCAGTTGGTCCGGAGATGCGTCGGGTGAACGCTTTCACTACCACCCGCACCTTCTCCACGCGGAGCATGTCGGCCACCGGCCGACAGGTACTCCGCATCGACCAATACACAATCAATTTCCACTAAAAAAGCTCGGACACCTTTGTCCGAGCTTTTTCTAACCTTAATTTTACAGAATAGTTGAACTTATGCACCAGGAACCGTTGCGTTCATGACCGCCTGGATTACGAAGTAGGTGATTGAGTAAGCCGCCAGAACTATTATTAAACCGATAGTAGCATTGATAATGATTTTTTTGGCTTTGTCCACGTTTTCACTATTACCGCCGGCGGTCATCCAAAGAAAACCACCGTAGATGATGAGTACCACGATGATAATACCGAGGATAGCTAAAGCCTGGTTGATTAAATTACCAATGGTTTCGGCTAAGTTTCCTTCTTCGGAAGTGCCGTAACCTTCTTCCCCGATGGTTTTAAGCTGCACAAGAGGATCCGGCGCTGGTGTGCCAGCCAAGGCTAACGGTGCGGCCACAAACATGGTTAGCATGCCGAGAGTCATGGCAACAGTGAATAATTTTTTTACATTCATATTACTTAATCGTTAACGTCAAAGATTAAAGGTTGGGTTTAAAAATAATCAAAGTGTTGGATCAGCCACAACACCGGTTGCTGTCAGAATACGCTGCAGAACAAAGTAGGAGATTGAATAGGCAGCCAAGACGATAATAATACCGATGATCGCGTTGGTGATCAATTTTTTTGCTTTATCTACGTTTTCGGTATTACCGCCAGCGGTCATCCAAAGAAAACCACCATAAATCAATAACACCACCAGAATAACTCCCAATAACCCCAACGCCGCGTTGATGATTGAGCCGATAATAATCGGCACCTGAGCAGCTCCTCCGGCTTCAGCCTCACCACCGTAAGCCGCCGAACCAGCGCTCTGGAGTCCTTCTCTGGCACCTCGGAGCGACGCTCCACCGGCTAACGGATAAGAAGCCAATACCAGACTGGTCAGGACGGTTGTTAATATTTTTTTAGGAGAAGTCACATCTAGGCTTTTAGACTTTTATTAAAGATGAGTGCGGATGGGCGGAGGGTAGCTGCAGAGTTTATCTCTGCCCATCCGAATTAATGATGGGCGGAGGCAAGCTCCGCGGCTACGTTGTAGAGATTAAATCATCGATGGGCGGAGGGTAGCTGCAGAGTTTATCTCTGTCCAGCCCTGGAGTAGGCAAGCTCCGCAGCTACTACATTTCGAAATATAGTATAGCACAACACCGCAAAGCCGTTAGTTTTTTTAGTCTTCAAGTAAATCCCGACCACTGCAATCATCATCTGGACACTCCTCTACACCTATATCGTTAATATCAAAATCACCACCTTCTTCCACACCGACAATATCAGTTCGAGTTAGAGCAGTCAGTGCAAAGTCAGCAATGGTGTACGCACCGAATACTAGTACCGCACCAATCACCGCAGCAACAATAATTTTTTTGGCTTTACCAACCTGTTCCTGATTACCGCCAGCGGTAGTCCATAAAAATCCGGCGTAAACGACCAATAGCAGAAAAATCACTCCCACCAATCCCAATAAACTTCGAACAATTCCTCCGGCGATAGTTGCGATATCTCCCGCTCCACCCAGTCCGGCAGACCTGGTGGTCGCCGCAAAGCCGGTGTTAGCTTTGGTGGTTTCGTCAGCTTTAGATTCCGCGGCTGCAAGTGTCGGGAGCAATAACACCAGAGCTATCCAGAGTGTTGCAGCAGTACGGCGTAGTTTTTGGTGAGCAGAATTAATCATATAGAGTACTTATCCAGCAGTGAGACTTTGTTCAAGTAGTTGAAAAACAAAATCAACCAGATAATAGGAAGTCAGCACGATTAAGAGGCCGATAAAAGCACTGGCAAAAATACCCTTGGCTTTTTTAATATGCTCCTCATTTCCACCACCAGTCATCCAAAGAAATCCAGCATAAACGATCAGGATAAAAAATATAACACCAACCAGACTCAGAACGGCATAGATGATTCGGGCGATTAAGCCCTGAACATTGGCGACACGCGAGATGCCGATTTCTTTACCAGTGGTTGATTTACCGATGGATTTTAGTCCGGCCTTGGTATCTATGCTGGCACCAGCACCACTGTCATCCGCGGCTGGTTGTTCAGCTTGTTCTCCGGCTGGAGCGGGAGCCGGTGTTCCTCTTGGAGCCGGCGTTACTTCAGCAAAAACACTGCGCAGTGGCAGTAACGTTAGTAGCAAAATAGCACAACCCATAACAACCCAGTGGGTTGTTTTAGTCATCGAGAATGTATTACGGGCGAGAGTGGACATAGTCCTTTATCTAAGTCAATCAATGAATTGGTTGAGAGTATTAAATTCCGGATCAGGGATCAGCAACGCGCGGTGAAAACTCGCTCAGAGAATTCCGGGTCTTACTGATCCCCGATCCGGAAATATTGGATCGGGGCAAAGCTCTGTGCCGGTTATCTGTTAGGTCGTGCCATTAATGATGGCATTGACCACGAAGGTTGCGATGGCGTAGGCCGACATGATGATGATTAGACCGATAACGCCGGAGATGATGATTTTCTTTGCTTCACCAACCTGCTCCTCGTTGCCACCGGCAGTCATCCACTTGAAACCACCGTAGAGGACGAGCAGAACAGCCACGATACCCAAGAGTCCCATGAACGCTCGGATAACACTACCAGCTGTTTCACGAATGTCTCGTGAACCCAGACCGATAGACTCGGCATATTCAAGACCCAGATCTGGCGCAGCTGCCCCAGCTAAAGCGACTATCGGCAGTGCCACAGCGGCAAGGCTAACGCCGGTCACGGCTATTTTTTTAAGTGTGCTTTTCTTCATATGTTCACCCCCCCTCTTAAGGACTTATTATATTCCTGTTTTAGAACGTCTGACGTCGATTTTAACGTTAAGCGACACGAGGCCGTCACGTGTAGTCAACGTCAGATCACCAAAACTGAATCTTTAATTAAGCCTGTTTATTATCCACAATATTTGAGATGCGAATACATTTTACCTTGATTTTATGTTCTTAACAAAGCTATTTAGCCCGAATTGTTTCAATCGAAGTATTTTTTGGCTGAGATTTTTTAAGTTTGACTGAGCAACCCCAGAACCAGACTGATGATGGCATACGAAGAAAAGATAGCCACCAGCCCCAGCACCGACCAGATGATGGTTTTTTGAGCTTTGGCCACCTGTTCCGTGTTACCCTGGGCGGTCATCCAGATTACTCCACCATAAACGAACATTATCAGAGCCAAGACTCCTGAGATTCCAAGAAGTAGAGCGATGGCCTTGCCGATAATTTGTGGAATGCTGAGATCGCCGAGCGGTTTGAAAGTCGCATCATTTAGACTGGTGGCTTCCGCGCCGCTGACCAGTAATAAGGTCAGGATAGTTATTGGCAGAAGGCAAATCAGTAGCTTGCGCCAGGCAAGACGTCGTCGAACGAGTTGAATGAAGTTGGTTTTATTTAGGTTCATAGCTTAGAGAAGTGAAGAGGCTCCAATGGTTCGGAACAGGAAATTTAAGATGGCGTAAGAACCGAAAATGATAATCAGTCCGACCACCGCCCAAACCATGGCTTTTCGACCAGCTTCGATTTTACCAGGATCACCGCCGGCAATCAGCCACTGAATACCCCCATAAACGAACATCAGCAAAGCGATTGAACCACTGACACCGGTGATAATGCTGATAAGACGAGCAATGATTTCAGCTACACTGCTGGTGCCGAGCGGGTTGGCCAGGAGACGGGGTTTGAGAGCGGCTGGGGTTTCATCTTTATCCTTATCTGTAGTTTCGCCAGCGGGGCGGTTACAGATTATTCTTTCCGTTCCTTCCGGATCGCGTCCACAAGTACCCAAGTTTGTTTCATCTTCTGGTCCGCATTGTCGCCCATTTTCTCCGGCATTACATTCCGAATCAAAATCAACTCGAACCACTTCGTCACTACAGATCAGCGCAGCATCAGGGTCTTCTCTTTGACAAGAACCACCATTGCAAGTTTCCCCCACAGCTGGCTCGCCCTCACTGTCACAAAAATCTTCATCACATTCATAATCGACATCGACGTCACAATGCGCCATGGCTGGTCTGGCTTGAAGAGTAAAGCTCAAAAATGCCATGAGTATAATTAGCGCGAAGGTAAATGTTTTTGTCATCGACTTTACAGTCATAGGAATAACGGATTTTAATAAACAACCACGAAAGGTTTTATTCGTTAAGGTGCTGGAGCAACTGGTTCAACTGTTTCGCCTCCTATTTAGGATCCTCCACCTCGGGTGGTCATAAGGGGTGTGCCGGAGCGCTCTTATCAAGAGCCGCCGGAGCGCTCTTATCAAGAGTTTCTACATCCGAGGTGGCTGATTCTGCCGGTGCGGCTGGCTCTGCCGGTGCGGCTGATTTCGGTACGGTTAGTAATTCTTTATCTACTTTTAATCCACTCAAGCCATAGCTGACCAGATAGCCAGCCAGCAAAATAATCGCCAAACCAATCACTGCGGCTTTTAAAACGTCTTTTCCTTTGGTTACTTTGCCTTCCTCTCCGGCGGAAGTTAGCATTAGAAATCCACCATAGACAAACATCAGTAGAGTCAGACCACCAGCCACACTTAGAATCAGTTGAGCGATCCTGCCAAGTGTTGTCAGCACACAATCAAGTGTTGGTACATTACTTCCCCGGGCACAAGCAGGAACAACCGAGAATCCCCAGGCCACGGTTGGCAGGAACAGTACGAGTAGCGATACGGA
The DNA here is from genome assembly GCA_018813785.1 of Patescibacteria group bacterium. Taxonomy (GTDB): domain Bacteria; phylum Patescibacteriota; class Patescibacteriia; order SG8-24; family SG8-24; genus JAHJAU01. Next base: position 5,135 of record JAHJAU010000027.1, read on the forward strand.
AACGATAACCAGCCCGGTTTTTAAACTAATTTTTTTACCATGATTCATAAATTTAGTCAATAGTCTGATTCACTTTAGTCGCTGCCAAGTCGACAATTTTAACTGGATTTGGTTCCGTGCCAGTGATCATCTGACGAATCATCTCTTGGAAGGCTTCTTCTTGAGCTTCAGCGTCTGAGCCACGATACCAGCTGACAGCTGTTGGTAGTTGCGAAGCAAATACGGAGAGATCCAGGTCATCCAATTGAGAGTTGACGAGTGAGCGCAAAGCAGTCGGTCGACCGGTTTTATCCAAATATTTTTTCGTCATTTCAGCCGTTGCGGCGAATTTTAGAAAATCCCAAGCTTCGTTTACATGTTCAGTTTTATTAGCCACCACCTCTAGCCAATAGTTGGCGAAGTTCATTGGTTGATTGCCTTCGATTTGTGGCAGAGGTGCGATACCGAAGTTCAATTCCGGATTGAAGTTGCGAATGGTGGGTAGATGGTAGGCATAACCAAAGAAATAAGCCACCTGACCATTAGCAAAGGCGGTCAGTGAATTCGGCATCTTGTCGTTCCAAGTATAGACTTCTTTTTCCGGATTAGCGAAATCTGTATAAAAAATTAATGCTTCCGCTCCTGGTGGCAGGGCGCGTCCGGATAATTCAGCCGGCACTTGGTTGAAAGTAGCAATGCCGAGATTGTCCGTCATGCGCGCGCCGTTTTGAATCATCAGGATAGAAAGAATATCGCTGGCTCGTTCGACGTTGTCAGCTGTACCGATCGCTGCGGCTGGTTGAATGATTGTGCCCAGTTCATCCAGCTTAGTTATTTTTTTGACCTGCTCCTGAAATTCCAGCCAGTGTGTGGCCGGCGAAGGAATGCCGCTAGCATTTAAGATGTCACGATTGTAGAACATCACCAGCGTGTCCACTGCCAGCGGCACACCATAAACCCGCGGCACCAGCGGCGCTCGTGGATCGGTTTGTTCAGTATCAATGACCGCATCCTGCGATACTACATCCAGAAAATCATTCGCCAATTGCCGCACGGTCAGACCCGGCGTCTGCTTGATAACCGTCACTACTTCTTTTTTAATACTGCCTTTCAGCTCACGAAATGGCATGGTCAGGATTGAGGGCGAGGGTTCCAGTCGCGGTCGCCACTCATTGATCCAGGTGTTATGCAGACTAAAAATGTCTGGTCCGCGGTTTTCTGCAAAAGCATTTAGTAACTCCTTTTCGTATTCTTCGTAGCGAAATTTTCGGTATTCAATTTTGATGTGTGGATGCTGTGCCTGATAGGCTGAGATAATTTCATTAAACGCATCAGAATCATCGAAGACCCGCCAATATTTTAAAACAAATGGTTTGGTCAGCTTAGTGACTTCCGGATCTTCGCCCTTGCAACCAAAACCACCGAACACCAATAAAGCCAAAATGGGCAGTAAGATGAGATGACGGAAATTTCGTCCGAGATGAAGCATATATTTACAGGGAGAAGGTATCGAGGAAGAGTTCGATTGATATTCAGTGCGTGAAGATTTTTATCGGATTCTGGCCGACTGAATTATTTTAATTCAGCCGCCCGTTTTTTGATGAAGTCAGAGAATTTACCGTCTTTATTAACTTCAGCATGTTTTAATCCGTAGTCTACCGAAGCGATCAGGAATTGCAGTTTGTTACCGCAATCGTAGCGCGTACCCTCGAAGTTGTAAGCATAAATTGACCGTTTGCCCAGTAAAGACTGAAACGCATCAGCCAGACGAATTTCTCCGTCTTTGCCGGCTGGAGCATTTTCGAGTGCAGCCATAACTTCTGGCGTGATGATGTATTTTCCGATGACCGCCAGGTCGGAAGGCGCTTCTTCCGGTTTGGGTTTCTCAACGAAACCAACCACCTCGTAAGTGCGATCATTCATTTGTTTGCCATCAATTACACCGTAACTGGAAATGTCTTTTTTTGGGATATGTTGAACGGCAATTACTGGATCGCGGTATTTTTCGTAAACCTCCATAAGCTGAGCGATGCAGGGTTTTTCATGATCAACGATATCATCGCCGAATAATACGGCGCAGGGCTCATCACCGATCAGATCTTTCGCTTGCAGGATAGCATGACCATCGCCGCGCGGTTCTTTTTGACGAATATAGATAAAGTTAGCCAAATTACTGACTGCCCGCACCTCTTCCAGTTCTTTGGTTTTACCTTTTTCTTTTAATCGTGTTTCCAGTTCGAAGTTGGTGTCGAAGTGATCTTCGAGCGCTCGTTTCGTCTGGCTGGTAATAAAAATGACCTGCTCAATGCCGGCGGCCACGGCCTCCTCCACAATATATTGAATGACCGGCTTGTCGACTAAGGACAACATTTCCTTGGGCTGCGCTTTGGTAGCAGGAAGGAAACGAGTGCCCATGCCGGCGACCGGAATAATAGCTTTGCGTATCTTCATATGAGTAATAGTATAAAAGATTTGTTGTTTATTTAAAAGTTATTTAAATAAAAGTGCCAGACAGTTTTTAGGTAAGGACTGTCTGACACTTTGGCTGGTTCTGCTGTTTAATTTATGGTTTGAGCTACTTCCCGAGCGGCAGCGGTAACGATTCGTTGGTAGCTGGGATCTTCTATGGTTGGATAAGTTTCCAGCATGGTGTCGAAGGCTGTTTCCACCTTGGACCAGTCTTTGCCGCGATACCAAGATTCGGCGGTCAACACCTGAGAGACAAACGGTTTGGCCTCCGGGTCAGTGAGCTGTTCAGAGATGAGTGAACGCAGGGTGGTTGGGCGATTGGTGGCCGCCAGAAAATCGCGCACATTATCGGCTTCGGCTGCGAATTGAATAAAATTCCAGGCCTCGTTCGGGTGGGATGTTTTGTTTGATACTACCTCTATTGAGTAGTGAGCGATATTGCGAACTTTGGCGGGATTAACCTGAGGCAGAGCAGCTACTTCAAAATTTAGTTGAGGTGCGCGTTGTTCAATTTCAGTGCGGTCATAGGGAAAGCCGAAATAGAAGGCGGTTTTGCCTTGAATGAAAGCATCCATCGAGTCCGGTAATTTGTTATCCCAGGTGTAGGTTGATGAGTTGGGTCGGCCAAATGATTGATAAAACATAAGAGCTTCGACTCCGGGGGGGTACAGACGTCCACCTGAATTTGGTGGCTGACTATCGAATTCAATTCGTCCGTATTCATCGGCCATAATGGCACCATTTTGCATCATAATAGCAGTCATAAGATCAGTGCTGTGCCTGATATTTTGTGCCGTGCCGATCGCCGCCCCCGACTGCTGAATTTTTTCATCTTTGTCCAGGACAGTCAGTTTTTTGACCTGATCCTGTAGTTTTTTCCAGGTATCTGGTGGTTCTTTGATGTCCGCCCGGCGTAACAAATCTATATTATAGAAGACAGCCAGCGTATCGAGTGAGTAAGGCAGACCCCAGATTGCATCAACCGGTTTTTCGTTGCGATTCCCGGGAACAGTCAGCATAATCACATCGTTCTCAACTGCTTCAACAAATAAATTTTTGATTTCGCGGATGGTGATCGTTTTTGTTTCCTGATTTATGGCGACAATTTTTTTCTTTTGCTGGTCAATAACCTGGGTTGGGATGACGGTTTTTTCTGGCGCTGGTAATAACTTTGGTTTCCAGCTCGTCATCCAGACATTCGGCAGACTCATCATGTCCGGACCGCGATCTTCAGCCAGCGCTTCAAGTAGCGATTTTTCGTATTCATCACTACGAAATGACCGAACATTAATCGTTACGTTCGGATGAATTTTTCGATAAGCCTCGATAGCCGGAGCCAGAACATCAGGCGAATCGTCTAAACGCCAATATTCGAGGATGATCGGTTTGATTTGAACACCAGAGCCACCCAGGCAACCGGCGCCGAGAAGAATAAGTGCGGCCGTAAAGACCGTCAAAACTATTTTACGCATACTCCGATGGGTATAGGGCTAAATTTCGCCTTTATTATACACGATTTTTATCTTTAAAAGAGGTCTGAAATTAATAATCAAAAATTAACACCGCATTTTATTTTTGATTTTTTGATAGACGAGACGAATTTTGTAATAAAAATCCGCCAACAGGGCGGATCTCTAATTAAAAAAATAAACCACCAGCGTTAGCTGGTGTGTGCGTTTGACGCGTAGCGAGTTGGTCAGTTAACTGAAATCACCCCCAGAGAAAGGAGGTGATA
>JAHJAU010000028.1 GCA_018813785.1 Patescibacteria group bacterium
ACGAAGTAGTATAAAGAATTTGCGCCAGATTATCGGCGATACGTTCGGAGGCTTTAATCGCGGTGTACGGATCAGCTGTCGATAGTTGTCGTTGAATAATCAGCAAACGCATGGACGAACTGTATTGCAATGGAAACGCCAAACTAACAGCCACCGCAAAAACAGCGGACACGCTGGCAAATATCACAATGCGTTTCCATCCTCGATTAATGATGGTTGTATAGCTCGTCTCCGACATAAATATAGAGAAATTTAGAACCGAGTACTATAGCATCACTTCACCGTTTTGTCAATCCTAACAAAGTTTAATTCCGGACGATTTGAGCCTTACTTACATTCTAACTGTTATGGCGTTTTATTTGGAGTGGCACCCGAACCAATGAACTCATTCGCGGCCTACCTGATCGGCATCTTAGCCAGGGTTACTTCTACCTCTAATTCTGTTTCTGCGCGCAAGATAGTCAGCGAGATGACCTCTCCTGGTCGATAGCCAACCAAAATCTCTGACAAAGTTTTATTTGTTGTTACCTGTTCACCATTTACAGCCTTAATGACATCGCCTTCGCGTAATCCGGCTAAAACCGCCGGACCACCCTTAACCACTGATCTTAATTTCACTCCACGATTCAAACCGCTGGCCGTTGGATATTCAGACAGGTCGACAAAATTAATACCAATATACGGTCGCACCACTATACCCTCTCGCAGAACATCACCAACCTGACGAAAAAAAGCATCGAGTGGTATGGCAAAAGTGCCGACCACGCTATCTCCAACAAATATGCCGACTGATTCACCGGCCGAATTCAATACCGCTGTCCCGGACGCAAAACCCTCCGCACCGGACAAACGCAACACTTTTTGTATTTTCTCTGATGATCTTACGATTTCCGCGGCTTCTTCAGCTGGCAATGATCCCAAAGCAATGACTCCGGCCTCGCGCAGACCTCCGGTGACGTCAAAAGCAAAAACAGCATCTCCAATTGCCAAAGTCTCACTTTTACCAAACGAAGCAACTGGCAAACTGGTTCCATTAACTTTCAACCAGGCTATTCCAGTGAACGTATCGACAATCACCTTTTCGACTTCATAAGTATTCTTACCAACCACCGCCATTAACCCCTTGCCGCTCGGTCGATGCGCGGCTTCTAAAACCGAACTATGTGAAAGCAGCCAACCATCAGAAGTTAAAACCACCCCCGCACCAATTGCTTTAGTAACCAAAAGAAATTCACCGATATCTTCAGCCTGAAACAACAAGGCGGAAGATGCCGCGATATCTCTGACGGCAAATTCAGCAGCAGTGTGTTTGGCCTGAATCTGAATGGCTGGCGCCATTGACGTGCCACTGCCCCATTGGATCTGTGGTCCAATTGAAGGAAAATAAGCCAGTACTATCAACATGCCCACCATGCCAGCAGCCAAACCAAAAAATACACTTAAGATTACCACCGGAACAGCAGTATTCGACTGAGATGTTTTATTTCTTCGACATCTGAACATGATTGTTTGAAATTAAAATTAAATCCAGCGCGCTGTCGCCATGATTAGCACGATCAATACTAGGGTTAAAGCCAGCTCAATCCGCAGTCCCAAAAAAATTGAATCTCCTCGCAGAATACGCGAAACAGCTCGCAGACCAGCAAAAAAAACGATTATCAATACCGCAGCATTTACAATAAAAGGAGTGGGCAAAAAAGACAGCGCGAAAAAAAATTCTGTGCCAATTACACCAAGTGCTGCGGCAGCCACAGCTCTAAGATGCGGCGGTGTAATCATAATTGGTATTAAAGCTTCATATGCAACAGCAAACATCAAACCACCCAACAAAAATGCCGTCACGAATGTTGGGAATTGTATAAACTGTTTAATGCCAAATCCAAATACTCCAACAAAAAATAAACCGATCAAAGAAATAACATGACCGTAAAACAAAACAGATTCCTGGGTTGTGTCCGCTGAGGCCTTCAATGCGTCTAGACGCAGCACAAAACCAAATAGAAGCAACATAGTGGCGGTCACTGTAATAAATCTAGCTGAAGGCGAACCGACCATCAGATGAAACATAAATGCCCCAGCGGTCAATAAAGATGGTGGTAACATCAATCGCCAACGCGTAATTCTGGTTTGCAGCAATGAGGCGGCCAGTGCAGATATGACGGCCACCGCCAAAATAGTCAGAATAAAAAAAATGATAAGCACTGGAATGCGACTCACTTGCGGCAATAACGGTGACAGTGCAGTGAGATATAAAAGAGTTCCAATAGTAAAAGGCATAACGCCAGGCAAAAGGTGGCGCTTTCCATACGGTTCATATTTTATTACTGCGTTTTGCATGACCTGCTTACTCTTTAATTATCTTTTTTGACTAGGGATAATTAAAAATTCAATTCTTCCTGGAACTACGTTAACTTTTTCTAACCGACCAGCATCACCGAGCATACTATTAACTGACCCGGCCAAATTGTTGGCAGCTGAACCAACCACTAAACCTGCTAAAAAATTTGGCACCTTGAATGCACCTATCTTCACGTCGACAGACTCTATGGTAAGCTGACCACCTTCCGCTCGTGGAACAAAGCTCACTAGGATGGGAACCTTGGAATCATTGTCGCCGTCCGTCAACGCATATACCTCAATCCTATCGTCCTCCAACACCGCTTGCACCGAATCCAGTTGGAATGGCAGTGGGTTTTTATCTTCGGAATTGATAACCGAGCTCAGCAGAGTCGTTAATTCTTTTTCCGTCAAATAAAAATTAAGACTGTTAAAATTAGGATTGTAGTCTACTCGAGCTATGGCTGAATTCAAAATGGTTTCTGTATCCGAACCGACCAAAGGAACTACCAATCTAGTGGGGTTTGAAGGTTGATAAAGCCAGCCTGTCAACACCGGTATCTGAACGAAGCCGGTTTTGGCAGCCATTACCGCCACAATTAAAAATGGCGTACTTAAAATAGCCAGCATGACAAACAACGTAATCAGAACCGTTATTATCCGCTTTCGTCGACCGTCATGCTTAATCTCTTCCTTAATTTCTTGTTTAAGTTGTTCGCGATCAAGCAGTTGATCTTCTTGCCTGGTCATAGATCACTGTCGGTTGGTATTACCCAACGATATTTCTCAACTAGTTTTGTTGTTCGTTCAATTACACCGAGTAAATCAGTTTCACTTCCGCGTACGGCAATTTTCCATTGATCAAGAATAACAACCAATGATAAATGAGCCTCGCGCTCATCACCGGGTACTCGCATACGTAATAGCCGGTCTTGCGTCAATGTCGCCAGGTCAGCGATGGCTGTCGCCGTTTCCGGTGAAAGTGTATCCGCTGGTATTGATTTGATCTGAAGTAAAAATGGTTCCAACACTGCCTGAGCCTCTGTGCGATATTCTATTACAGTCGGGGCGGTAGTCGGCAGAGTGATCAATTCCGCAGACGGTCTCGCCTTTATGGCTAAGATTAAACCGATCAACAAACCTATAAAAGTCGCGGCAACAAAAACACCCACGATAGTAAACTCATTCAATAAATAATTCTTTTTTTGCTTCATATTAGTAATGAGTATAGCAATTCATCGGTCGCGCGGTCAAAGTCGAAATGTAATCACAGTTAAACAAAATCACGTCCGAAGACGCGATTAGTAGATTAAGCATCCTCCTTAAAAGGTGGCTCGATTTCAGCGAGTAGATCCTCATTAGAGAAAGATGGTCGAGTAATTGTTTCCCATTCATTCTGAGACAGCGACAGATCAGTTGGACAAACTGAGCGCCGCCAACGCAAATACTTTGCCAAGTAGCCGGTTTCCGGATCACGTCGCGTATAGTGAATTATCTGACAGTTATAGATTCTATCCGCCGATCTTTTAGATTGAACCAGGGCGCGATACTGTCGTTGAGTCAGGCGTTCCAAACGAATTCGGAACAGCCACATAATTTCACCGTGACTGACGATGATGACTCGTTTATCTGCGCATTCACGATGCAAGGTGTTGAGCACACGATCCACTCGCAGGCTGGCCTGAACCAAAGATTCGCCGTTGGGTGGAATCCAGTACAAACCATCTGCTTCGCGTCGGGCTATTTCGGCACTAAACCGTTCACGCCGGTCTCGGTCAGTCATGACATCAATCAAGCCGTAATCGCGCTCACGCAGATAGTACTCGCAATACCACTTAGCAGTCGGCAGCCCGAGCCGGGCCGCAGTCTCTTTGGCTCGCACATATTCGGAGACATAATAACGATCAAAATGATCTCCGATATTTTTCCGAATCCACTCACCGGCCTGACGCGCTTGTTCTAAACCTCTCTCAGTCAGACGCCAGGTTGAACTATGACGCCGCAAAAAATCTTCAGTGAACGCGCTATCATCACCACGTCGTGATAATTTATTAGCCACATTCCCCTCGGACTCACCATGTCGAACCAAAACTAAATCAATGGGCATGGTCATGGTGTCAGCCTCCTTTTTTGTTAAAGAGGTTTATAATTTACAACTTGAGTGGATCCAAGTCAATTACGTGTGCGCGTAAAAATGTGCGCGTAAAAAACGAGTTCGATTTCCACCAGCCCTATAGTAAAAATACCGCTACATTTAACGGTATTTTTGTCTGGCGAGGACTGATGGAGAATGTTAGAACTCATTTCTAGGCACCCTAGTTCCCCAATATATCGTCGGAATCGTCATATCTGCGAGCCATGTCATTATCGGAGTCAGCATGGAGCCATTGGAGCCTCTTTATTTCATCTCGCAATCCCAACGTATTGCCATGTTTCATCAGCCCCAAATATGACTGCAATGTCTCTTCGGTCGGGTGCTCGCTCACGCGTTGCATCATACGCCGCCGTGTCGCAGGCCGCACAATACGATGATCAGGAAAATGCACCCATCCCAAGAAATCAACGCCCGAGGCCACTGTCTCAATAAAAACCTTGTCGGGATGAAGCCGAAGCCGTAAACGCTGCCACAAAAAATAGTGGAGTGCTGGAAGTACGCATTCGAGATACTCTTTATCGTGAGAAAAAAGCACGAAATCGTCGGCATACCGAATGTAACGCTCGGCCTTCAACCGATGTTTTACAAACTGGTCGAGAACGTTCAGATACACATTGGCAAGGAGCTGTGAAGTAAGATTTCCCAGCGGCAGTCCGATTCCCTCGATGCCAGAGTGGAAGCTCCGTACTATGGCGGCGAGCAATGAGACGATGCGTTTATCTGCAATATATCCATCGACAATCTCCAAAAGAATGCGCTGATCTATGGAAGGGAAGAATTTTCGCACGTCACATTTTAAGACCCAGGCCGTCTTTCGATGATTCTGTGACACCTCACAGGCGAAACGCCTGAATTGATCTAATGCTCTATGCGTTCCCTTACCTATTCGGCAAGAGTACGCATCCGCGATGAACGTGCGGTCAAAAAATGGATATAGTTTTCGATACAGTGCGGCATGCAGTACCCTATCAGTAACCGATGCCTTATGGATATTCCTCGTTTTGGGGTCGTTAATGGTGAAGGCTTCATACGGGGCGTGTTGATATGTCATCGTGGCAAGACGGTCATGCAGCGAGATCAAATTTTCCATGAGATTGCGCTCGAATTCCTGCACATCTGCGCGTGACCGCTTTCCTGTCGTAAACTCCCGCCACGCTTCAAGAAAATTCTCAAGCGAAATAACTTCTTCATACCTATGCGTGAAAATACTCCGATGCATACCAATCAATTAACCCCCCCCCCCCAAAAAAAAATCTTGCCTCTTCTTCAAAAACTTAAATCCGCGTACATGGTCTGGTTCCACTACTTCCCTACTTTACCAAAACTCCATCGCTACACGCTTGGCCAGCGCATTGACGCGCTTTTGATCGAAAGCATGGAAGCGGTCAGCCTCGCGAGCTATACTCCCCGACAAGAAAAAATCCCCTACGTGCGTCTCGCGATACGAAAAGTTGATACGATAAAAGTCCTCCTGCTTATCCTTTGGGAAACGAAATCGCTTGATAACAACAAGTATATCGCGCTCTCAAATGCCATTGAGGAGGTCGGTCGAATGCTCGGCGGTTGGCACAATCAAGTCGTAAAACAGAACTCCCCCGCCACGCGGGCGAGGGAGACATGACGAGACTGGCGAGCACCGCCACCGGATTGTTGGAGTTCCACTTGTTGTCGAGCCAGTTGTAGTTCCAGTTCAGCCTGCCGTCGTGCCAGTAGAGGTAGAGGATGTAACGGTTGCCGTTCGGGTTGCGGATGCACGTGGGGCGCCTTCCAGAACACTGCTCATCGAATACTCTCCGAGCTGTATCGCATTCGTGATCGTAATCACCTAGCACTCCACGCCGAGTATCATCATGGGAAGATTCGCTCGCGCCACGCTACCGTAGGCCGTGGCTTACGATATTCTGAGCGGGAGTAAATCAGGCTTGGCAGGAGAAAACCGTGATCTTCTCCGTATGCACCTCACCTCTTCGTAGTATAGATAAAAAAATGAGGGTCTGCACAGATCGTGCAAACCCTCATCGAGGGTCGTCGGAGTACAAAGCGCAAAGGACAAAGGGTCAAAGTGCAAAAGCAAAGTGTCCTAGTCCAAAGCACCGAGTACCATGACGATACTACGCGAGCACCGCCACCGGATTGTCGGAGCGCCACTCGTTGCCGAGCCAGCCGTAGCTCCAGTACAGCCTGCCGCCGAGCCAGTAGAGGTAGAGGATGCAACGGCTGCCGTTCGGGTCGCGGAGCACGCTTCCAGTGAAGAAGACGCGGGTCAGATTTCCGTTCGTCTTCTCCTTCCATTTCTGCGGATGCAGGTACGGGTTCTCCCAGAACGTCTGGAAGACGCCGGCATCCAGCAGGATGTTCTCGGTCGCCCGGAGACGCCGCAGGAACTCCTCGCCTTCGATCCACTTCTTGCCTTCACTCAGACAGGTCTTGAGGCTGGTCTTGGTGATGTCGACCTCGGTGAGCGCGAGGCTGCGGGCATCCTGCTCGATCTCGCCCGTGAGGCCGTCGCCGTCTGCGGGGCCACGCCAGAAGCTCCATCCCTCACCGATGAACGTGGCGGGGTCGAAGGGCTTGGCGCGGTTGATCTGGATTATCGTCGGCTCGCCGACGATAATCCGCGCGCGGTTATTGATGAAGGCGGTGATCTCCGCCTCACCCGCGTGTTCGATGACCCACTGGGCGGCTTCCGAATCCACCCTGCTCCAGTCGATGTTATTAGAAAGTGCCTGTACGACACTGTGAGACTGACCTGTGCTGATCGGCTTACCCATGACGTTGCTCCTTGCAGTGATGCGCTTACCCGTTTTCTATACATGCAGTGACGAGCTTACGCGTGAAATGTGCTGACTGTGATAAAATATAGTATAAATATCGAGTTTTGTCAAGGTAGTGTACATACATTGAAATAATCAGAATCTCTCTTTGTTTTCTTCGATCCAAATCTCCCCAACATCTTAAAACAAATCCAGGAAATCTCGGTGTGAGATTCCCTGGATTGGTGGAGATGGGGAGATATTTCACTGCTCATCGCGGCAACTGCCGCGATTGCGCTTTGAGAGGGGTTTCCACCCCTCTCAACTCTCTCCCTCAGACAAGCTGTGGGGAAACTACGTTTCCCCAAACCCCTTCCAGTTCAAATCTCCCCACCACTCTAAAACAAATCCAGGAAACCTCGACATGAGATTCCCTGGATTGGTGGAGATGGGGAGATTTGAACTCCCGTCTGGTGAATTATCGCGCGATACATCTACCGATGTAGTTCGACTTAAAATTTCGGAGTGACAATGTTAGTCAAACCAAACCTGACACTCCTATTTCCTAGCCAAGTCGATCCGCACTAAGGAAAGGCGTGCGAATCCAGCCCGATAAATAACACCCGGCTCCCAACTATCGGACGTCGTTGGGTCGGATGGACGTTCAGTTAAGCGAACGCCGAGACGGTGACTGGCGAGAAAGCGTTAGCTATCATACCTTTCACCTTCGACATAAAATTGGCGTGTATGTCAGTTGCCCGAGGTTTA
>JAHJAU010000029.1 GCA_018813785.1 Patescibacteria group bacterium
GGGGATTTTTTATTTCAACCCAGCTAAAAACGCCTGAAGCAGCATGGTGCGGAGGGTCAAAATTGTGGTATAATTAGATAAGAAATGGCTCTCAGCCACACAATTTTATGAGTCAGATACACGACGATAAGGTCTGGGAATTAAACCTGCAAGCCGTAAAAATTCGCGAAGATGTGATTAAAATGCTGCTCGCGGCCGGCTCTGGTCATCCCGCGGGTTCATTGGGCATGGCTGATGTGTTCACTGCCATGTATTTTCATATTCTGCATCATGATCCAAAACGGCCGGACTGGGAGGATCGGGATCGGTTATTGCTGTCAAATGGACACATCTGTCCGGTTCGTTATGCGGCCATGGCTCACGTCGGATATTTTCCAAAAGAAGAACTGCTTACCTTGCGTAAACTTGGCTCCCGCCTGCAAGGTCATCCGGAAAGGATGTGTTTACCTGGCTTAGAATCAACTTCTGGCCCGCTCGGTGCCGGATTATCACAAGGAGCTGGTCTGGCTTTTTCAGCCAGAATGGATGGGAAAAAATGGCGTACTTATGTTGTGACTTCCGATGGAGAGCATGGCGCCGGTCTGCATTGGGAGGCGGTTCTCTTCGCCGGTAAATACCGATTGCATAATCTGACTAACATTATAGATCGCAATAACATACAAATTGATGGAACAACGGAAGAAGTTATGCCTCTCGAACCGCTCAAGGAAAAATATGAGGCGTTCAATTGGCACGTGATAGATATTGATGGCAATGACATTCGACAAATTATCGAAGCTGTTAACGAAGCCGAAGTAATCACTGAAAAACCAACCTGTATTATTGCTCACAACACACCTGGTCAGGGGGTCAGCTTTATGGAAAATGATCACTTGTGGCATGGTCGCGCACCGAACAAAGAAGAAGCTGATCAAGCCTTGGCCGAATTGGAAAAAATTGCCACCAGACTAAAGTCGGATCGAAGTTAATGAGTTAATATGTCGGAACCGGAATTACATTTAAACGACAAAATCAGTCAGGGTCAGCGCGCAGCCACGCGTGATGGTTTCGGTCGAGGTTTAATTGAAGCAGCTAAAATTAATGAAACCGTAATCGCTATTTGTGCTGACTTAACCGAATCGCTGCGCCTGAAAGATTTCGAGCAAAACTTTCCCGAACGATTCGTACGCATTGGCGTATCTGAACAATCACTGGTAGCTATTGGAGCGGGATTTGCACTAGGCGGAAAAGTGCCTTTTGTAGCCTCATTCGCGATGTTTTCACCTGGCCGATCTTGGGAGCAGATTAGAACCAATGTCTGCCTGAATAACACCAACGTTAAAATCGTCGGTGGCCATGCCGGAGTGTCCGTTGGTCCAGACGGTGCCACTCACCAGGCTCTCGAAGATATTGCCATCACCCGTTGTCTACCCAACCTGACTGTCGTCGTACCCTGTGACGCTGAACAGGCAAGAAAGGCAACGCTGGCTGCGGCTGAATGGCCTGGTCCGGTGTATCTTCGTCTAAGTCGACAAGAAGAATTCAATGTAACCACCGAGCAAACACCGTTTGCTATCGGCCGAGCACAAACATTTCGAACTGGAAACGATGTAGCTATAGTAGCTTGCGGTCCTCAAGTGTTAGAATCATTGCGAGCAGCAGAGAATCTTGAGCGTGCGGGAATCAGCTGCCAGGTAATTAACTTGCACACTATAAAACCACTAGACGAGGAGATATTGCTACAAGCCGCTAAAAAATGTGGTGCTCTGGTTACGGTTGAAGATCATCAAGTTTGTGGCGGACTGGGCTCGGCAGTGGCTGAACTTTTAGCGAAACACATACCAACTCCGATTGAATTTATTGGCGCCCAGGATCGTTTTGGTCAATCGGGCGAAGTTAACGAATTACTTAAAGAGTACGGCCTAACGTCTGATCACATCGAAAACGCTGTGCGCCGAACCCTGAAACGAAAGACGGAAAAAATCTAACTTTATCAGCATGCTGACTACTCTAAAAAAAATCTTGAAACTAGCAGATCGCGATCAATACGCGGTTGGTGCTTTCAATATCAATAACCTAGAAATCCTTCAGGCCGTAATTGAAACGGCGGTCGAAGAAAAATCTCCGGTTATCGTACAAACCAGTGAGGGTGCGGTGGATTATGCTGGAATGGATTATCTTTTTGCTATGGTTAAAATTGCTGCCAAGTCACCGATTCCGGTCGCTTTTCATTTAGATCATGGCAAAAATCTGGAGTACGTACGACAGGCCATTAAATCAGGCTACACCTCGGTCATGTATGATGGTTCTGTTCTCCCCTATCGGGAGAATGTCCGCAATACTCAAAAGGTAGTGCGTTGGGCACGGATCAGAGGTGTGTCAGTTGAGGCCGAAATTGGTGCGATTAGTGGTTCTGAAGATTATGTAACAGTGAGTGAAAAACAAGCTCTCTTCACCGATCCAATTGAAGCGAAAAAATTCTGGCAGGAAACAGGTTGTGATGCGCTGGCTATTTCGATCGGAACAGCCCACGGACCAAACAAATTTATCGGCGAAGCCGGGTTGGACATTCCACGACTGCGAAAAATAAATGACTTGGTTAAGGTGCCGTTGGTTTTGCATGGTGCATCAAGTGTCAATCAAGATATGGTGAAAAAAACCAGACAATCATGCAAGATATTCGGTGATTGTAATCGACTGGCCAAAGCCAGTGGTGTGCCAGATAAACAAATTCACCAAGCTATTCGAGCCGGCATCAGAAAAATAAACATCGATACTGATCTGCGCATCGCGTTTACGGCCGGTATCCGTGAGGCTATCAACTCGGAGAAAAACACCATTGATCCACGCCAGCTCCTGGCTCCCGCTAAACGGTACATGAAAGATACGGTGCGTAGCCGGATGCGTGTCTTTGGCAGTCGGGGAAAAGCGTAATGAAAAACTATGCTAATTGATTTTCCTAAAGAGGAACATGCCAGTCTTCAACAACAGTTTGAACATTTTGGCTTTGCCTATACAACTCGTGCATCTGATGAGGTAGAAAAATATGAAGTGGGCAATATTTTGAAAACTCCCTGGAATCGAATAGTGCGTGTTTCTTCCATTGAACGGTTTAATTCGCTGGCCGATCACCCATTTCTGAACGAATTAACCGAGCAACAAAAAGAAGAGATTGGCTCTTATAGCTATTTCGTAGTTATTAAACTTGACTACATCTAAACATGTTTGACGTTATTACAATTGGTTCGGCTACACGGGATGTATTCGTAAAATGTTCAGCGCTCGATCTACAGGAATCCGAGGTGGGGTCACATGTGCTAGAAGCCTGTTTTCCGCTGGGAGCTAAAATCGATATTGATGAGCTGGTGTTTGAAACCGGCGGTGGCGCCACCAATGTGGCGACAACGCTGGCACACTTAGGCTTTAAGACTGCCACTATTTGTAGTATTGGCGATGACTTCAACGGACGAGAGGTGATCGAGACTCTGACTACGGACGGCATTGCCACCGGTTATGTCCAACAAACAACAACCTCTAAAACCGGCTACTCAATTATTATCGTCGCTGGTAGTGGCGAGCGAACTGTTCTGGTGTATCGCGGTGCCGCTAAATTAACTAACGCGGCAGCTGTGCCCTGGAAAAAAATTGTCACTCGCTGGTTTTATTTGACCTCTGTCGGTGGCAATCTGGATTTATTGGAAAGAGCCTTAACACACGCAGAAAACAATCAAATTAAGATCGCCTGGAATCCGGGGAATTCTGAGCTAAAGTTGGGTCTATCAGTTCTCGAACCACTGATTAAAAAAGTTGATGTCTTAAATTTAAATCGCGAGGAGGCAGCTTTGCTGACCGGCTTGGCAGTTGATGATCTGACTGGGATCACCGAAAAATTATCAAATCTTCCTAAGCGATCGTTAGTCATTACCGATGGTTCGAAGGGAGCTTATACCGTGGAAGCTGATGGCTCGCGCTGGCAAGTCGAAACATTTGATGTGCCGCGAATAAACGTCACCGGTGCCGGGGATGCTTTTGGCTCCGGATTCATTGCCGGACTGATGCAAAAAAATGATGTGCGTTATGGCTTGGCGGTCGGTCTTTGGAATTCAGCTGGTTGCATCCAGGAAGTCGGCGCTAAACGCGGATTGCTGGAAAATTTTCCTTCAGAAGAACAAATTTCTAAAGTGATCATAAACCCATGGAAATAACCCGCGTTATAATCGGCAACTGGTTCCCCAGAACAAAGCTTCATTTGAAAGAGTATTTTGATTTATTAAAACATGGCACAGCCAATGCTGGTTTGGATCTCACGCGCCTTAAAGAGATTAGAGAAGAATTAAAACCGCGAAACGTGCGCTATATTGGTGGACGTTTTGATTGTGTGAAGGCTGACTTTGGAAAGATGACAATTGCCTATCACGAAGACGGATTGTTGACCGCCTCGCTCGAAACATCTAAATACCAACCAAGCACTGATCAGCTGCAAACTTTTATTAAAGCTCAGCTCACACCGTTAATTGGACTGTTATTTGCTAAAGGAGCCTCGGTGCTCTCTTACGGAATGAGCGGTAATAGCCAGAACACCACAATCGTTTTAACCAAAAATAGCAGTGAGGCTGAGCTGGAAAAATTCTGCCTTGAGCAAGGAGATGAAATTCATTTTGTGGCTCGACACGCGGATCGAACGGTTTACTTTGCGGATCGAATTATAATTATCGATGAGGGTGCCGGTGGTGTCAGCAGTACGATTCAGGTCACCGACAGCCTTATTTTAGCTCGCTCCTACGAACGTCGACTGCGTGATTTCTTAGAGTTATACAGAACTCTCTGGGATAAGATAACGACCATACAAGAACGCAAAGCCATTCCTTCATCTGAACTCTCCCTGATACGAGATCAGCTGTTGAACTATCGACGCGATGTGGCAATTACCGGAGCGCGAATCGGGCAGATGTTAGTTTATTTGAACGAAAGAAAAAGTGAAATCGATGATTTGGGGCTGACCGAAACTCTGCGATCAGTTGAGGCTTATCGCTTCGACAAACTTATCAGTGCGACTGACTACACCACCAAATTGTGGGACATGCTGAAAGACTACTTGGATTCTACGGTCGAAATTACCGGATTCTTCTATCAGGAAAACTTGCAAAAGGAGATTGGAATTCAACAGTTTATTTTCCTGATCAGTGCCGTGGCCACGATTATCGGTTTGGGTTCGATCGCCGGTGCCAGTATCATGTTCTTAGACACTAATGGAAATGAATTATTCGACGGCTTGCTGTCTTCATTTGATTATACGGCTCTATATAAATTTGGTGGTTTAGCTTTACTGGCCAGCTTAATAATCTTCCTGGTCGTCAAACCATTGATTAAAAGATTGTATCGCATCAAACCAGCAAAACTACTGGGTCGTTATCGTGATCCTGGAAAGCACTAATAACGCGTTAGGTTCAATATCTAAAAATCCCGCGTCAAGTCGGGATTTTTTGATTAAAACATCTTTAACCGAAGACTAGGTAGTGACCGCTTACGCTAATTTAATCGTGTCATTGGCCACAATTTTTCCATAAAAATCGAACCTCTCTTTGGTACTATCAGCGAACCCAAGACTCAAATAACTACCGTCTACCACCTGATAATCCCAAAATCTCTCACTGTCTCCCTGTTTGAAAATATCTTCTCCGTGAATTTCTTCGGCTGTGGCATGAGCCGTAAATATGAGTCGAAATTTCTTACCAGTAAAATCAAGCCCAGAAGAAAACGGCGGCTGAAATAAAGTTTTTATTTCTTTGACTAGAAGAAAAGTATTTTCACTTAAATCGTCAGCGATTACGTACCCATCATTCAAAAAACACTTAAAATAAAAACTTCCGTCATCAAGCCGGAATTTTATCACCTCCTTAATCACAAAGTCTTTACCGTCGACTGATAACTTCATGCCGGGTTCAACCCTGGAACGAAATTCAGCAACTGTCATGATTGAATGTAAATACAAACGGTTAGAAATAAATTTGGTGGACCCGAGCGGATTCGAACCGCTGACCTTCGCCTTGCAAAGGCGCTGCTCTACCAACTGAGCTACGGGCCCGCACCGGCGATTATACTAACATTTTTTTGGCTACATAGTCAATTATTTATTGATTTTAATAAAGCTAAAAATCGTGACAGCTTAGCCAAATTTATGATGATTACCTGAAGCTGGTTATTTGTAAAAGATGCTTGCCGAATGATAATTAGTGAATGTGACGATTCTTTATTTAATTTAAACGAACAAACACCTGAACGCCGGGCAGAAGATTACAAAAAACTTTGCTAAGTTATTTTTAATAAAACCACTAACGAAAATTTAAAAAATTTTAAAGAAAATAATATTGACTGCTATAAATTTAACGCACTAATTTTATCCACTAGTCATTTTCTGTTGCTTGCAAGGAAAAAAAGTTCTATACTTGCTACAAGAGCGTAAAAAAAATTATCACTAACGGGTTTTAATGCGATGCTCTTCGCATGACCCGCTAAGGGAGGAGGTGATAAAGATGCCAGCCAAGAAGAGAAAAGCTGCCAAAAAGCCAGCCAAGAAAGTAGCCAAGAAGAAGGTTGCTAAGAAGCCAGCTAAAAAGGTAGCCAAGAGGAAACCGGCTAAGAAGGTCGCCAAGAAGAAGGTGGCCAAGAAGCCAGCGAAGAGAAAGGCCGCTAAGAAGCGGAAATAGTTCTTTAGGACAAAACGTCCATCCCTGAGGGGATGGTCGTTTTGTTTCTGTGACGATTTAATTATTGAGTATTCCGAATAATCACAAATCGAGCATGGTTTGAGCAATGGTGTCTTTATTCTCAAAAACTCGTACGGTCCCGTATTCACCATCGTAACCTGGACGAATGTAAACATCTCCACGGCGCATACGAATTATTCCTTCGATCACTCTTTCTGGGGCAACACCAGATAATTTACTTTCCGGTATATCCAGCAATAAATCAAACTCCGAACCAAGTCGCTCTATCATCTCTTTATAGGTGGCGAAAACAATTTTGGCCGACTTGGTCTTCCTCAGGGAGTCAGCAATGATTTCCTCTAGAGGAACGATGTGTCTAAAATCCGGGCAATTAGCCGGTCGCTCCTCTTCATCGCGATCGGCCAGCGCATGAACCCGACCTAAAACACCTCGAGTCAGTGGTTTACCACATTTTGGACACCGACCACTCAAACGCTCCGTTTCTTTTGGATCACAAGTGAACTTACAACTGCGGTGTCCATCAGTGTGATATTTTCCTTCTTCTGGAAAAAATTCAATTGTATATTTAAAACGATCGACATCATGTTTCCTGATCGGATCCAACAAGGCATCGTAGCTTAATTCATCTAAAGAAAAAACATTGGCCTCGCGCCCTAAATTGCGTAAACTATGCGCATCGGAGTTTGAGACAAGCACTACCTTATCAAGGGCTGACCAGCGCCAGTTCATCGGCGGATCAGAAGAAAGACCGGTTTCAATCGCGTGAATGTGTGGTGTCAGCTCCTCAAAACCTTCTTCCAAAGAATCAAATCCAGACTGAGAACCAAAAATTGAAAACCAGGGTGTCCAGGCGTGCGCCGGAATAACTTCGCAGCGGGAATCTGCTTCAAGAACCATCTTCAACACATCTTTGGCATCTAAACCAAGAATTGGTCGGCCGTCGGATTTTAAATTCTTCCCTTGCCTCTCCAGATAGGCGACAATTTTTTTTACCGCGGAAATGGTCGGTGCCAAAATAACCAAATGCAATCGGCGGGTTCGATTATTTTTTTTATAAATACAACACAATTCAGTCGAGAGAATAAAGCGAGTATTCTGTCGACCGACGACCCGAGGGGCCGGCACGTAATTGCTCAAACCATCTTCTCGCTGAAACTCTGTCTTTAGTTCGAATAATCCCTCTTCGACTGGTTTTAATTTTGACTCGATTTCTTTTAACCAGGCCGGATGCGTAAAATCACCGGTCGCCAAAACATCAATACCCTTAGCCTGTGCCCAGGTATTCATGTTTGATAATGTCAAATTTTTTGAGCATGAACGAGAATATTTTGAATGGATGTGCAGATCAGCAATATACCGCATAAGATTTTTGCTTAAATCGACAAATTTTATAAAAAATAAAAACGGCTATAAAATTTTCTTTTTAAGAAAATTTACCGTACTAAAATCTTTACCTGATCAATAACTTCCTGAAAAGTATCAACGATCTTTATTCCAGGACAAGCTGAACAACCTTTTGGACCACGCTTGATAATAAACTTAAATGAAGGCGCCGCTCGCTGCATAGCTAGAACTTCTTCGTAATTATCATTAATAATCACGACCAGTGGCTGAATAGTAGCGAATTGTTTCATTGCCGCGGACTTATCGGCTGTTACGATCAAAACCGCATCAAACATCTCGGCTAAACCAGAATTAGTAACCTTGGCACGTTGCCAAGACTCGTTACCGAGAGTTAAAAGAATAACAGTTGCTGGTATATTCCTCAATTCCTGAACAAAATCAACCGCGCCCGGATATAAAAAATCACCAGTTTCTTTAAGTAGATCATTTACTCGACGCCTGATCTGCTTAGTGGAACAAGTGAGTTCAGTTTGAACCGATCGTATATGGCGATCGATGTCGTAATCATGGGCTGGTTGATTATCCTGAACAACATCTTCGTAAGTTTCAATAAATCGTTCGCGACTGATACCACAGTCAAAAAAAACCAAAGCAAGTGCTTGTTTAAAACGCTCGGTATCTAGGAGCGTATAATCTAAATCAAGAATAATCGTCATTATAATCCGCGCAAACAATTTCTAATTATGAGAGTGGCCAAAATATCAGGATCATGACGAATCAACGTGCGCTTAATCGGATCGCCACTTTTTTGAACGTAAGTACCAGACCACAAAAGTGGAGCGGCCAGTGGTTTAGCGTTCAAACCGGGCACCTCGCCACTTTCAAGCGGCTGAATAAAATATTCTCCCTCTAGAGCATAACGATCCAACAATTCCTGGTTAGGCATTCGATCATTATAAGTTACATAGTCAATTCGTCCGGCTCCGATATATTGTTCAATCTCTCGAACAAAATCGACTACGCCAAAACTATCCGTGTGCCCAGCCTTGGTCATTAAATTACAATTATAAACTACAGTTGCTGATGAACGACTAATAGCTTCACTAATACCTTGAACGAGTAAATTGGGAATGATACTGCAATATAAATTTCCGGGGCCGATAATGAGACATTCAGCACTTTCAATAGCGGCAACCGCTTTTGGGTTAGCGTAGGCTTCTGGCTCCAGACGCAAGGTTGAACGATCAACTAAAGAATTTTCGGTGATGATGTGTTCTCCGCGTAATTCGCCATTCGAGCCACAGACCAACGAAATACTAGTTGTCGTCACCGGGATCACCGAACCGCGCGTGGATAAAACCAGACCAGCTACACGAACCGCTTCTTCAAAACTGCCGGTAATTTTTTCCAGGGCAGACAAAAAAATGTTACCAAAATTATGTCCTTCGAGCTTACCCTTATCAAATCGGTAATTAAATAGCTCGCGCATAACCAATTCTGACTCGGATAGGGCGACCAGGCATTGTCGAATGTCGCCCGGTGGTAAAACACCCAGCTCATCACGAAGCATGCCAGTCGAACCGCCATCATCAGCCATAGAAACTACAGCTGTTAGTCTAACAGGAAACCTCTTCAAGCCGCTCAACAGCATGAACTGACCTGTGCCGCCTCCGATAGTTACGATATCTCTCATAGATGTTCTTCAATGGTTGCCTCAATTGGTATACGACGTTTTTCGGCCGACAAATTCCAGATGTGATCAAAAATTATTCGCTGAGTTTCAGCAATGCGCGAATCCTCGATTATAACTCCGGTGGCAGTATCATCATCATCCAATGAAATAAAAGCAATCTTCGCGCCATAAATAAAAGAGTAAGTTGGCGCGCCTTCTTTAGTTGAAATAGTTTTTTGCTCCATGAGCGGACGATTCGGACGATCTTCGCCCATAACCAGAATATGAACACGAATATCCCGAGCAATACGTTCTTTGGTGAAATTAGGAAAATTATTAAAAATAAACTGCCGTGGACGTGGAGATGAAAAGACCCGATATAAACGATTACCAGATGATTCAGACATGGTGGTTAAAACATCTTTTAAGATGATTTCTACACCCTTCATGCCTTCATAATATTTAACCGATGGTTTGTCTCCGCCGTAGGCATAGATGGATTTTAATTCTGGCAGAAGCTCATTAACCCGCCGTTTTAATTCAACCATTCCCTGCTCACGCTGTTCCACTAATTCGGCCAATTTTTCTGGATTCTCAGCAACAAAAAATTGTTTCTTGTGTTTCAAAAACACACCAATAAGATGAGAACTCTGCAAAGATTTAAGAGCATCGTTAACCGCATTTTTCGCCAATCCAGTATCTTTCGCTAGCTGTCTGGCTGAACAAACCCCACCAGAAATTAACGTTAAATAAACCCGGATTTCCTTATCATTAAAACCTAATTGCCTAAGAATAAAGAGGATTTCCATAAACAAATGTCAGGAATTTTAGCTAATCTTTACACCGATACTAACACGAGTTGAGAGTTTTCTCCACTGTCTGGCTAAAAACTTCTAGTTTGGTACCAATTGAATGCCAAACAATAAATTCATCCAAAATTAAAATGCAATCAAATTTTGACTGATAACAAAACCGGCCAATTGGCCGGCTAATCATTGAAGGCGCTGAAGCAGCGATTCGGTTACTTTTTATCATTTTTAGGCACCTCTTCATCGGTGGTGCCGATGTCATCCACGACGACGATCACATGTGATTGATCATCCTCATCGTCTTGAGGAACAAGATCAATGACAATCACACCGCGCTGAGGCTCATCATCTCTGCTCGGCTGTTGATTATCTGGTGGTAGTGGGGGCTCATCGAGCGGCAAGCGCAAAACCGGTCGTTCATCTTCTCTCTTGCGGCGCTCATCTTCTTCGCGCTTTCTTATTTGATGTATGATCCAGGGCGGCAAGATAAAAATTGACATGTTTCACCCCATTTAATGAACTTCATTTTATCCTAGCTCCAGAAAGTTATTTTGTCAATCATTGCATTGCTGGTGTCATTGCATTGCTGACTGCAAGTAATTGAGTACGGTGCGCACGAACCAAATTCGCATGATAAAAAAACAGGCTTTGTAGCCTGCAGAAATGGCACGATAACATCGTGTTGTTAAATGGTCATGCATCTTCGTCGGTGTAGACCAAAAGAACGGTGGGGCGTCGCCCTCTTCGACTGAAACAACTCTTGATTTGTCGACGGCGGCGATAAGGATTCGCTGTCAGAAAAAATCTGATGGCTGCTTCAATCTGATCTTCTCCGGCAGTTGCCGGAAAAATGAACCTCTCTTTTTGTGGCTTCATCGCGCATCCTCCTCAAAAAATGATCAACGCAAGGAATGATGCCAAATAAAAATCAATTTGTCAAGCCGACAAAAATACTTGAGATTTAAGAGCTATGCATGATTTCGTGTTGGTAAAACAGCTTAATTTTGTCTTAATGTAGCGGTAAGTTAGGAATCATTAAGAAGGATGAGTATTAATTACACAAA
>JAHJAU010000030.1 GCA_018813785.1 Patescibacteria group bacterium
CTGGATGTTGTCAAATTGGCAGCTCCGGCTTTTCGTTATAAAAGGCTCTTGAAACGTTAGATCTTAAATAAAGATCGTTACTTGAGCAAAAAATTGGTAGCAATCCCGGTAAATAAGAAAATTAGGGCCGATCTCGAAATGAATTTGGTTGGCTAGGTCGACTGACCAGAAATACATCGCGAGATTGGCTCTAAGATAACCTGTGGAAGTTCAAATAAGACACGTTTAACTTCCCGCCAGGCGAACGCTCCGCTAGGTTCAGCCTATGAGCGTAATAAACTATGAAATTTATCATTGCTAAAAAAATAGGCATGACACAACGATTCCGAGACGACGGTGTCGTTGTTCCGATTACACTGCTTCAAGTTGATCCTTGTACAGTTACCCAGGTCAGAACAGCTGATAAAGATGGTTATACCGCCGTTCAGCTAGGTTTTGGTGCAGTGAAAGAAAATAAATTAACTCTGCCACAAAAAGGTCATCTCAAGGCCAGTGGTCAAATGCTTCGTAATTTCAATGAGTTTCGAGTTGAGGGTGAAGCGGAATTAAAAGTTGGCGACACACTAGAGGTTTCACAGTTCGCAGCCGGCGAGTTTGTTCACGTTACTGCTACTTCAAAAGGCAAAGGTTTTCAAGGTGTAGTTAAAAGACATGGTTTTCGTGGTGGCCCAGCTTCGCATGGTCACAAGGACAATCTTCGCATGCCTGGTTCCATAGGTTCTGGTGGTATCGGACGCGTCTTCAAAGGTATGCGTATGGGTGGACGAATGGGTGGTGATCAGGTAACCGTCAAGAATTTGGAAGTCGTTGAAGTTGATGCCGCGCATAATACGCTGGCCGTCAAAGGTGCGGTTCCTGGCGCGCGAGGTAGCAAAGTATTAATCCGAGGCGGTTTTGATAAGCGTCAATCGTGGAATTAGTACGCATATGCCGAAAGTCAAGATTTATAATATAGAAGGAAAAGAAGTCGGAGAGAAGAAACTTCACGACGATGTTTTTGGTGTGAAAGTTAGTCCTGAGCTTGTGCACGAAGTAGTGATCAGTTTATTGTCTAACGAACGCAAGCCGTATGCCCACACTAAAACGCGCGGTGATGTCCGCGGCGGCGGTAAGAAGCCGTGGAAACAGAAAGGTACTGGCCGAGCCAGACATGGTTCGCGACGTTCTCCGATTTGGATCGGTGGCGGTATCACTTTTGGTCCGCGCAGCGATCGTGATTATTCAGTCAAGATTAATCGTAAAGTTAAGCAACGAGCAATGTTGATGTCTTTATCTGATAAGGTGGCTGATCAGAAATTGGTTTTGGTGGAAACACTTGGTGTTAAAGATGGCAAGACTAAAGAGTTTGTCGGCTTGATGGGGAAGTTGCCGGTTGAGGCTAAGACAATAGTCGTAGTGGCGCCTGGAACCGACTTGTTATTACGTCGCAGTGTCAGCAATGTTCAGGGCATAACACTTCGGAACGTTGGTGATTTAGGTTTGTTGGATGTTTTGCAGGCCGAGTGTTTGCTGATGACGCCAGAGGCGGTAGACAAAATTGAGCAGAAATTCACAGCCGTGAAGGCGTAACTCAGAATGATATGGGAATTTTAGATAGAATCACCAAAAAAAGCGCGGCTGAACCTAAGCCGATTAAATCGACTGATAAGACTGCTGTAAAGAAAGTTGATCTGTCAGCTGA
This sequence comes from Patescibacteria group bacterium, assembly GCA_018813785.1. Classification (GTDB taxonomy): domain Bacteria; phylum Patescibacteriota; class Patescibacteriia; order SG8-24; family SG8-24; genus JAHJAU01. The sequence continues at coordinate 1,682 of JAHJAU010000030.1, forward strand.
AGCAAAAGTAAAATCATCTGCCAAGAAAGATGAAAAGAAAGCCACGGTCAAGAAAAGTACGACGGCTCTTTTCGCTTATGACATTATTCGTGAGCCGGTACTGACTGAGAAGGGGGATCGTGGGCAGATGAGTGGCAAGTACACGTTTTATGTTGCAACTAGCGCCAATAAAGTATTGGTCGCGCAGGCTATTTGGGAACTGTACGGCGTTAAGCCGGTTGCAGTTCGTGTTATGAACGTTGCTGGCAAGAAGGTGCGTTTTGGTCGTTTGCAGGGCACCAGAAAGAATCGTAAAAAGGCGATCATCACTTTAAAGCAAGGTGATATGATCAGCCTCACGGAATAAGAATATGCCGATAAAGAAGTACAATCCAACAACCAGTGGGCGGCGTCTTTCCAGTGTCGATGCCTTTACGGATATCACTAAGACCGAGCCGGAAAAGAGGTTGATCAAGATTAAGAAAAGAACCGGCGGTCGGAATTCGATGGGCCGCATCACGGTTCGTCATCGCGGCGGCGGAGCCAAGCGTTTCATTCGCCAGGTTGATTTTAAGCAGGATAAGTATGATGTTCCGGCTAAGGTTGCTGCCATTGAATATGATCCAAGTCGCGGTGCGCGTTTGGCGTTATTATATTACACCGATGGTGAGAAGCGATATGTAATCGCTACTCAGGGTTTGAGCGTTGGTGACACCGTCATGTCTTCACTGGAGAGAATTGAAATTAAACCCGGTAATCGCATGCCGCTCGATCAGATTCCACCCGGCGTTGCCGTACACAACATTGAGTTAGTCGTTGGTGGTGGTAGTAAGGTTGTGCGTGGCGCCGGACTCTCGGCTCAGTACATGGCGCTTGAGGGAAAACATGCACAGCTCAAGATGCCATCTGGTGAGATTAGATTATTTCCACGAGCTGCCATGGCGACTGTAGGTACGGTTAGCAATCCAGATTATCGTCTTATTCGTTGGGGCAAAGCTGGTCGAACTCGTCTTTTGGGTATTCGCCCGACAGTTCGCGGTAAGGCCATGAATCCGGTAGATCATCCGCACGGCGGCGGTGAAGGTCGTCATCCGATCGGTCTTAAGCATCCAAAGACACCGTGGGGTAAGCCCGCATTGGGCGTAAAGACGCGCCAGGCTAAGAAGGCCTCGAACAAGTTTATTGTCCAGCGCGCCAAACGGAAAAAGAAGTAAATTAATATTTTATGGCACGTAGTCTCAAGAAAGGACCCGTAGTTGATGAGAAGCTTTTAGCCAAACTGGCCAAGGCTGATTTGAGCCGAGTAGTAAAGACCTGGTCGCGTTGGTCACATGTCACCCCAGAGATGGTCGGTCACACTATCGGTGTTCATAATGGAAAAGATCATGTACCAGTCAAGGTTGTAGAAAATATGGTCGGTCACAAGTTAGGTGAGTTTGCGCCAACGCGTAAATTTATTCGACATGGTGGAAAGATGCAGAAGGATCTTGAACAGAAGCGCCAAGATACAGAGCGCGCCGCATCCAAAGCGGCGGCTGGAAAGAAGTAAAGGCCTATGGAAGTCAAAGCTATAGCCAGAAACATCAGAATGTCTCCACGAAAAGTTCGATTAGTGGCTGATTTAGTGCGTGGCATGGATTTGAGCGAAGCCGAAGCTCAGCTTACTTTTGTTAGGAAAGCTGCGGCTCGTCCGGTGCTGAAACTAATCCTTTCAGCCAAAGCTAATGCTGGGCACAATTTCAAATTAGGCACTGATGATCTGTACATCAAAACAATTACTGTTGATGGCGGGCCAATTTTGCATCGCTGGACACCGCGCGCTTTTGGTCGGGCAACACCGATCAGAAAAAGGACTTCTCATATTACAGTTATTTTGAGCGAACGAACGGTTACTGGTGCAACTAAAGAACTCAGCAAAGCGGTAGTAAAGAAAGTTGTCGCTGGTGGAGCTGAGAAGAAAGATCGGGCTGAAAAATCTTTAGCAGTTAAAGTTGAAAAGAAGCCACGTCGTGCGCGTATTGAGAAGAGTGATTCAGCTGAGACTGTAGTCAAGCAATCAGCAGTCAAGAAGGGTAGTGATAAGCCCACCACAGCGGATAGATCCGCCAAATCTAAGAAAGCAAGCGCTAAGTAATATGGGGCAGAAAGTACACCCGAAGATTTTCCGAACCGGCATTATTTATTCCTGGAGCTCTAAGTGGTTCGGTTCTAAGCGGAACATGCCGGACCTGCTCCGAGAGGATTCGCATATTCGATCTTTCTTGCAGCAGAGGTTAAAAGAAGCCTCGGTTGATAGGATCGATATCGATCGCACTCCCCGGGCGGTTACGGTAACCGTGCATACCGCTAAGCCAGGCTATATTATTGGTCGTGGCGGTGCAGGCGTTGAGGGGTTAAAAACCGATCTTAAAAAGATAGTTGGTCGTGGTCGCACAGATGAGAAACGCAATTTGAATCTGAATATAATAGAAGTAACCAAGCCATCGCTGTCAGCTAACATCATTCTGCAATCAATGACAGCGGATATTGAAAAACGTGTTAGATTTCGACGTGTCTTAAAGCAGCACCTTGATCGGGTTCAAAAAGCCGGTGCCAAGGGTTGCAAAGTACAGGTCAAAGGCCGATTGAACGGTGCTGAAATTGCTCGTGAAGAAAAAATTTCATGGGGCAGTATCCCGTTACACAATTTGAGAGCAGATATTGATTATGCGCAGGGTTTTGCTCAGACAATTTTCGGTACTATCGGCATTAAGGTTTGGATTTATCGCGGAGAGGTTTTCAATGAGGTTAATCGTCAACCGGCGAAGACCCAGCTCGGCGAAGTCGTTTCGAAACCAAAAGCCTAGCGAGAGAAAGATATGTTGATGCCATCAAAGGTAAAATTTAGAAAAATGCACAAAGGTCGCGGTCGCAATAAGCGTAACGCTACCACCAAGATCGAGGTCAGCTTCGGTAGTTATGGTTTGAAAGCGCTTGATGGAGCCTGGGTCACCTCGAGACAGATTGAAGCTGCTCGGCGTGCCATGACTCGTTACATCAAGCGCGGTGGTAAGGTTTGGATTAGAATATTTCCAGACAAACCGATCACGTTTCATGGTAATGAAAATACCATGGGTGGTGGTAAGGGAGCCGTGGATCATTATGTCGCCGTCGTTCGTCCGGGTACAGTCATGTTTGAAATGGACGGAATTAGTGAGGAGATTGCACGTGAGGCTCTGCGTTTAGCCGGTCATAAATTACCGATGCGGGCACGCTTTGTAACTAAGTAATTGTATGGCCATGAAGATAAAGGAGTTACGTGAAAAGTCTGATCTCGAGCTTGATAAGTTGCTGACCGAACTCATGAGTCAATTACAGGATTGTCGGTTTGCGGTTGCTGGTCGGCGATTAAAGCGAGTTCGGGAAATGCTTGAAGCCAGAAAGACTATTGCTCGTATTCTGACATTGAAAAAAGAGCGTCAATCGGTAGCTGGCCATGTTGAGAAGCCAACAAAACAGGTTGAGGTTCTGGTCAAGACAGAGCCAGTAGCTACTACTAATAATGAGGTAGTGGCTAAAACCGAAGCTTAAAGTAAAGGCTCAACAGTCTAGAAAATATGGAAGACAACAAGCAATCACAAAAAAGAACCTTCAAAGGCACGGTGGTATCTGATCGTATGATCAAGACCATTGTGGTTAGAGTTGATCGCATGAAAGTGCATCCAAAATACGGTAAGCGTTTTCTGCAATCAAAGAGGTTCAAGGTGCACGATGAAAAGGGGGAATGCAAGGTCGGCGACATCGTGCGGTTTGAGGAAACTCGTCCCTTATCGAAAGATAAGCGCTGGCGAGTTATAGAAAAGATTAGCGTCTAGGAGATATGGTACAGCATCGATCAATGTTAGCAGTGGCCGACAATTCGGGCGCAAAAAGGCTCCAAGTTATACGTGTGTTGGGTGGTTATCGAAAGCGGTACGCCAAAATTGGCGACGTAGTGACCGCGGTTGTAAAACAGGCCGTACCACACAGCGGTGTCAAGAAGAGCCAGATCGTTCACGCAGTTATTGTTCGCACCTGTAAAGAAACACGTCGTCCAGATGGTTCATACGTTAGGTTCGACGACAATGCGGCAGTCATAGTGGAACGGAAGAACAAGGAGCCTAAGGGTACGCGCATCTTTGGTCCAATTGCTCGCGAACTTCGGGCTAAAGGATTTACCAAGATTATTTCCTTGGCCCCAGAGGTCGTGTAAACCCAGGAATGTATGAAGATTAGAAAAGGAGACAATGTTAAAGTCATCGCGGGTAAGGATCGCGGTAAGACGGGCAAGGTAACTCAGGCGTTTCCAGAGATAGGTAAAGTAGTGGTTGAAGGAGTGAACACAACCGTCAAGCACATGAAAGTTAGAAAACAAGGCGAGAAGGGTCAGCGGCTTGAATACTCAGGCCCCCTCGCAGTCGACAATGTTCAGCTTATTTGTCCCAAATGCAGTCAGCCAACCAAGCTTGGTAAAAAGCTATTAGCTGAAGGTGGGAAGGACAAAAAAGTGCGAACATGCAAGAAATGCAAAGAGGCTATTGAGTGAGTGTATGCAAAAGAAAACTAGATTTCAGAAACAATTTGAGCAAAAAATCGCACCGGCACTCCAAAAGGAGTTGGGCGAAAAGAATCGTCTGGCCGTGCCGAAATTTACACGAGCAGTTATTAATGTTGGGTTAAAGCATGGTTTGAAAGATCCGAAGTTTGTTGATGCGGTTGAATCTACACTGAAAAAAATCAGTGGCCAGCGCCCTGTAAAGACCAAGGCTCGTAAATCAATCGCCAGCTTCAAGATTCGCGAGGGAAATGTAGTTGGTATGGCGGTTACTATGCGTGGTGCCAGAATGTACGATTTTCTGGACAAGTTAATCAACCTGACCTTGCCGCGGGTTCGTGATTTTCACGGGTTAACAGAGAAGTCGGTTGATAAACATGGCAATATTTCTATCGGTTTTCGTGAGTTTATCGCTTTTCCTGAGATTTCAGCCGAAGATGCCGATATTCCACATGGTCTCGAGGTGACCATTGTAACTAATGCTCACGACTACAAGAAAGGCCTCGCGCTTCTAAAAGCGGCCGGATTCCCATTCAGGGCGGCCCAAACCAACAAGTAGGGATTATGGCTACTCAAGCGCAAATTGTTAAGTCCAAAAGGAAGCCGAAGTATTCAAGCCGGATTGTCCGACGATGCTGGAAATGCGGGCGTCGTCATGGCTATATGAGAGATTTCGAGTTGTGCCGCATTTGTTTTAGAGAAATGGCTAGGAATGGAGAAATTCCGGGCATAAGAAAGGCTTCTTGGTAAGAAGAAAGGAGAGAATCTATATATGACAACAGATCCTATCTCCGACATGCTGACAAGAATACGAAA
>JAHJAU010000031.1 GCA_018813785.1 Patescibacteria group bacterium
CTGGTATGGTTTCTACCTCATCCAGTGAAACCATTGATAACGCTAACACCACTGCTCAAAGTGGTGTAGAGAACTACGGTTGGTGTGTTGAGTATGAAAGTGAGAGCTCCGGAGACGATTTCTCCGCCCAAGGAGTTTACGCTAACGGTACTTGCACCCAGGCTCTTGGTGACACCACCGAAGCTTTAAGCACAGCTACTGTGAATCTCTTCGCTGTTACCGCTCCAGTCGCCGCTGCTCGTGGTGTGCTCTCTGGTTCAGCCGTTATCAGCGTGCTGACTGAGGCTCACGATGACTACACCGACACTCTGACCTTCATCGCCACAGCTACGTTCTAATCGTCGCTTTCGTGCTCTCGACTCCTCTCCTCCTCCTTGGAGGGGGGTCGGAGCGTGGCAGTGACCAAGACTGCTAATAATTAATTTAGAAGAAATTATTTAAATGAATGTATGAAAAGACGACTGTTTATTTCTTTTTTCGGGCTGTTGGCTGTGTTGGTTTTGTTGCCCCGGGGGGCTGACGCACTGACCATTTCTCCACCCTATTTTGATTATTCACTTAATCCGGGTGATACCGTACTGGATGTAATCAAGCTTTATAACGAATCGGAAACTGGAACGGAGACCTATTACCCCATCGTTATGAATTTTGGTGCGAGTGAAGATGAAGGGGGTTCGCCTCAGTTTTATCCACCGGAAGAGGATCAGATGGGTCGTGGGTTGGCTCAATGGATCACTGTTGACACTTCTCCGATTACCATTGCCGCCCAAGAGCGGGCCAATCTTCAATTTTCGATCAATGTGCCGAAAGGTGCTGATGTTCAGCCGGGCGGTCATTATGGTGCGATTTTGATGTCAACTAGCCCGCCTTCTATCGAAGGCAACGGTGTAGGTGTAGCCTCTCAACTTTCCAGTATCATGTTAGTGCGTGTTTCCGGTGAAGTTAGAGAGGTGGGTGGTATAGCAGAGTTTGGTTTTGCTGATCCACAAGTTTGGTATAACCATTTACCGATCGATTTTTTGTTGCGTTTTGAAAACAGTGGCAATGTTCACCTGCGACCAACCGGCAATTTGATGATCAAAAATTGGTATGGACGGACTGTTGAGAGCTTGAGGGTTAACCCGGAGTTTAAGAGCGTGTTGCCGATGAGTATCCGTAAGTTTACCTTTGGTTGGACTAAAGAAAGTGAGGATAGTTTGAGCCGGTCATCAGCTTTGGAAAAGGAGTTGAGAAATTTTGCTTTGGGAAAATACACTGCCCAGTTGGTGCTTAATTATGGCAGTACCAATCAGGTTTTGACTGCCACGAGAGTATTTTATGTCTGGCCTTGGCGGCTGATGGCTATTTTTGGCGGTGGTTTGTTGATTTTGTTGCTGGGCTTTTGGAACTTCAAGCGGAATTATGACAAATCATTATTGCGCCGATTTGAGCGAATGAAGAAGCAGGTTGATCAATCGAAAAAAACAGAGGACAAGGAATAGAAATATCCTCCGGTGAGTAGCCGCCAGAGTTTATCTCTGCCCAACCTTGAATTATCGATGGGCGGAGGCAAGCCACGTCACTCGCGAGTGACGTGGCAAGCTCCGCAGCTATGTCGCAACAAACGATCGTATTTAATCCAGAAAGAGTTTTGAACTAGCTCCGCACTTTCATCGGTGCGGGACTCCGGCCGCCGCATCTTCACTCATTAAGAAGACGTGGCGACCGGAGGACGACCTAAAAATAAATAATTCGCTCTGTAAATATCCGAGTGAATTGGATCTGAACCCACCTTTTCGAATGGAAGACAAACGGACAAAAAAATATCCGTTTGGGATGAGCGCTAAGCTTTATCGGCTGAATATCGGTATGGCTCTGGCTCTGCTGGTTATTTCGGCTCTGACCGCCACGGTTCTCTGGATTAGAGCCATGGATATCACTGGTGCTCAAGATACGATGTCCAACCAGTCAGTCGGGGGCTTATCAACCCATAGGATCAGCTTCAATCTTTCCGGAGGGAATGAATTCTCTGCCGGCGAACTTGTTATTATTGATTTTCCGCCCGAGTTTACCCCGGGTGGATCCTGGGAAGCGAGTGATTTCACTTTTATTGACTCACTGGCTCGGGATATCGTCACCGTCAATCAGGGAGCGGGTGTGACAACAGTAACTTGTGCGCAGGACGGGAATAACGTGGGAATAGCCGTGGACACGGATGAAAATACATTCCGGATTATTCCTTGCTCCGACGGAGGAGGAACACCATTTTCTCCAAGCGCGGCCGGAGCGCCTGTTTCTTTCACAATTAATGGTGCAACTCCACTCGGTACGCTGGCCAATCCAGCCGTCGCCGGGACTTACTCGGTGACCATTACGGACGCGGCCGGGGATTGCGATCAAGGTTGTCAGATGAGCGTGTCGATCGTTGATGCCGGGTTTGTTTCGGTTTCAGCGCGAGTTCCTGGAACATGCGGAAATAATATAGTTGAGCCAGGTGAGTTATGTGATGATGGCAATGTTTTATCTGGCGACGGTTGTAGTTCGACTTGTCGTATTGAAGGCTCTCCACCACCAACCGACATTACACCACCGGTTATTGATTATCATTGCGCGATTGATATCAGAGAGACGGCCGCGACCATCTCTTGGGACACCAATGAATTTGCTGATTCTCTGGTTAGATGTGGCAAGGAACCAGGTGTTTATACGATTTTGAAGACCGAAGCTATTTTCCTGCTGGAGCATCGGATTGAGTTGGTTAATCTCGATCCGGCCACGGCTTATTATTGTCAGGTTTGTTCCAAGGATTCGGCTCACAATAACAGTTGTTCCGCTGAGTGCTCGTTTTCCACCCGAGATGAACGACCGCCAATAATTAGTGATCTTCGGTGTGTTGATGCTACCGAAACATCATTTGTTATTCGTTGGACGACCAATGAAGTTTCTACATCGAGTATTGATTATGGTTTATTGGCTGGACCACCCTATACGCTAACTACCGGTGATCCGACTATGGTGGTTGATCATGCGGTGACCGTTGGTGGTTTGAATCGAGCCACGCTATATCACTATCGAGTTCGTTCGAGCGATGCCGCGGGGAATGGCGCGCTAACACTAGACGCTACTTGTAGCACTTCTGGTGGCGCGCCACCGATTATTTCGAACGTTCGCGCGACTGATGTTGGCTGTTATTCAGCCATGATTAGATGGGACACTAATGTTGGCGCGGATTCGATCGTGGATTTTGGTCTGGCTGTTGGTCCCCCCTACAGCAGATCCGTCAGTGATCCGGGAATAGTTTTGGAACATGTTTTGACCTTGCCCGATTTGCTGCCAGGCACGACCTATAATTATCGGCCGCGCTCCAGAGATATCGTTGGTCGAGAAGCCATCGCGCCAAACCAAACTTTCGTGACAACCGGCGCGGGGTCACTGCTGATTTCCGAAGTGTTAGCCTCTGAAATCACGGCCACTTCCGCCACAATTTCTTGGCTGACCAACAGAAATGCTAATTCAGCGGTTGATTATGGATTAACGACCAGATATGGGGCGACCGCAGCTGATCCATCCATGGTGATGGGTCATTCTATTGCTTTGTCCGGCCTTCAAGCCTGTACGGAATATCAGTTCCGTTTGCGATCGATTGATCTCTGCGCTGAGTCACAAACATCAACTGGACACCGTTTCACCACGGGCGCACAAGCCGCGCCGTTAATTTCCGGCGTACAAGTAAGCATGTTCGGCGAGAACTCTGCTCGCATAACCTGGAACACGACTACTCCAACCAGCTCGATCGTTGATTTTGGGACAACCCTGGCTTACGGACAGACGGCGAGTGACGAAGTATTAACTTTGAATCATTTGCTGGTAGTGAATGGTTTGCGACCGGGCACAACTTATCATTTTCGGGTCAGATCGAGCGATATTTGTCGACAAGAGGCGGTTTCCGGTGACGGGGTGTTTGTAACCGTAGTGGATAATGATCCACCCGGCTGTGCTCTTAATTTGGTGGCAGTGGCAGGAGACGCTCGGGCCTTCTTATCCTGGGAAAATCCAACTGACGCTGACTTGGTGGGTGCTGTAGTTGTTCGAAGAACTGGTCGTTGTCCAGTCGGTCCGGCTGATGGCACAGTTATTTACGATGGCTCAGAGACGACCTATGAAAATCTAGGCTTGGTCAATGGTCTGACCTATTGTTATGCCGTTTTCCCCTATGATGACGCCAGAAACTTTGGTTGTGGTGCGACCGCCAGTGTTACTCCAGTCGGAGTTCCGGACGTTACACCACCGGCTTGCCCAAGCAGTTTTCGAGCCACACCCGGAAATAGACAGGTGCTGTTGAATTGGAGCAATCCACTCGATCCAGACTTCGCCGGCGTGCGCATTAAGCGTGGATCGGGGGGTGTTTGTCCGGCTAATGAACGCGAGGGAACAACCATCTACGAGGGATCCGGCAATAATTGGTTAGATGCAACAGTGTCGAATGATGTTACTTATTGCTACGCATTGTTCAGTTTTGATGGGTCACGTAATTTCTGTGGTGGGGTTAGTGTCGAAGCTCGACCAACAACACCAGGAGATGTTGTTCCGCCAGCTTGTGCCAGTGGTGTCGTGATTACACCAGGTGACGGTCAACTTCTGCTCACTTGGGAAAATCCTACTGACGGCGATTGGGTTGGAACACGCATTGTCAGGCGCACCGATCGATTCCCGGTTGACCCGGCTGATGGAGTGGTTGTTTTCGATGGACGCGATGATCATGTGCTGGATGGTGGACTAACGAACGGCACAACATATTATTATGGTGTTTTTTCCCATGATGAGGTGCCGAACTATTGTCTGGGCATCACTGCTCGTGGTGTACCTCAAGAGGGTGCAGTACCGCCAGTCTTAGCCTGCACTGACACCGACGGAGGCCAAAATTTCTTCTTGCGTGGCACAGTTATCTTGAACGATGATCTTCAATATATAGATGCCTGCCTTAATAAAGAGGTTTTGCGAGAGAATTATTGTCTGGCCAGCAATCTAGCGACGATAGATTATCGATGTGGTGTTGGCTATAAATGTTCTCTTGGTCGCTGTGTTCCAGATGTGTTTGAGCCGCCAATTCAGCAATGTGGCAATGGCATTTGTGAACAGCCTGACTGCGACATCGATTGTGGGGAGATGACTTACGATTTGTATATCATTAATCCAGATGGCAACGAGCGACACATGGGCACTGATTATGTTCGTTTGGCAGAGCTGGAACCGAATCTAAATATCGTTGGTTTCGAGGATAAAGGTGAAGACTGGGATTATAACGATGTTGAATTCCGTTTAGATACCAGAGATTGCGGTCGGATCGTGGTGACACTAATCAGTCATAATGCCACCTGGAATCATCAAGTCAGACTCCGGGTTATGTATCGTGATGCACCCAAATTGGATCGATTGGTTTGGCATGATTCGTTGGTGGGTATTGGTGATTCGGTGTATCTGAATGTTACAGATGACCCAGCGATTTGTAGTGGGACGGAAAACAGCATCAATTGTCCGACTGATTGTCCGCCACTCGCACCACTGCCAGAAGTTGAGGAGAATATTACTGTTTCTGCTGGCGAGCATATAGCGATTGGTCGATTAAGATTCTATGCAACCAAAGGTCGGATGCCTTTGGTGGTGACCGACGATACGGTGGACGTCTATCCGACCATGGCGGTTACTACAGTGCTGCCTTTCGGTGAGTTACCAAAGACAGCCAAGACAGCCTACTTCAATTTCGGCGGAGCGACTCAGGTTATGTTGCGGGCGACGGAGGGGTATGAAGCCAAAGTGATTACTCCGGAAGAGGTTGGTTTGCATCCGTTTGCGGTGATCGTCGAATATTTGGATGGTTCGATTGATATCATCAACGGTTATTTCCAGGTCATTTCATTTCCACGCGTAATCGGAGAAGTGGATGGTCGCTACACTGGAGTGCAAGACGTACGGATTTCCCTGTTAGTTGATTTGGGTGAAGGAAATTATGGGCTCTGGAACGGTGAGCCATTTGGCCAGTCAAATCCGATGATGAGTCGATCAAATGGCGATTATGGTTTCATAGTTCAGCCCGGAAAGTATGTTGTACAGGCGCAAAAGGCTGGATATCGAACCAAGGAAACGATGGCTTTTGAAGTAAAGAATAATCTAGTCACTCGTGATTTACAGCTCGTTTTACAGCCCGAAGAAGGACTGCTCGACATGCTGCTAGGGCAAAAACTCCTGCAAGGGTTAGAAGTCTATACGAAATATGGCGCGGAGGTTGGCTTAGATAATTACTTTGAGTTCACGGACAATCCAGTCGTTGAGGAGAATACTGAAAGAATAGCGGCACCGACTTTGTTGGCCATAGCCATGGCCAATGTAATGGTAGCTGGTGCAGCAACCGCAACTGCGGCTCCTTACTTACTGTATCTGTACAGTCTCCTGACTCATCCGAGTCTATTGTTGGGTCTTCGTCGGAGAAAGAAGTGGGGTGTAGTATTCAATTCAATCACCAAACAACCGATAGATTTGGTTATTGTTCGCTTGATTGATGAACGAACCAATCGCATTGTTCGGTCCACAGTTACAGATAAAAACGGACGCTACTTTTTCATGGTTAATAATGGTTCTTATCGTATAACCGTGACTAAGCCAGGATTCGTTTTCCCAACGATTTATCTAAAAAGTGAGGTTGAGGATGTCAGATATATTGATCTGTATCACGGAGAAACCATTGCTGTTTCTGAAAGCACAGCTATTACCGCCAATATTCCGATCGACCCAGTGATCAGCGAGAAGACACCGCGGCGCATAGTTTGGGAAGGCATAATCCGTCGCATTCAGCGGAACATTAGCGTAGTTACCATCATAGCTATGGCGATAGCAGTTATCATCTCGCCAACGCCGTTCGTTATTGGGCTGTTTGTCGCCAATATCGTGATTTATCTGATCTTCCGTCGATTGGTTAAAGGTAGTCGGCCTAAGAGCTGGGGCATCGTCTATGATCGTCGCTCCAGAAAACCACTACGAAATGCGGTTGTTCGTGTCTTCGAGGCTCGATATAACAAATTGCTTGAAACTCGGATAACTGATATCCGTGGTCGTTACGCTTTCTTGGTTGGTAATAATGTTTATTACGTAACCTATGAAAAGCCAGGCTTCCAAAAGAAACAGACCGGACCGCTGGATTTGGTGAATGTTAAAAAGGAAGAAGATCAGCTTATCGCTGATGATGTTGGCTTGGATTCGGTGGTTACTACGGGGTTATGGCAAGCTTTCCGTGAAAAATTAAGATCAACATTTGTAACCTTCGGCCGAGAAAAAGCTTCAGTGAGCAAGGAGCCGTTAGCAGATAAGATAGGTAAAACCGGGCATTTAATAGCTGAAACCAGTGATTTTCAGAAGACGGGTTTAGCACCTGATTCAGTAGAGCCGACGAGCAGTACAGTCGTCACCAAAACAACCCCTTGGGAGCTACGGGTTGAACAACAACAGCATAAATCACCAACTTCAGAAGACACCATTAAGAACACATCTACCACGATTATTACTGCCACAACCGAAGCCCTCCCGAGATCATCATTAGAACAATCAACCCGCCGAACCTCAGATAATCTGCAAGCTCTGAGTTATGATGACGAAAAATTTGGCGATTATCCCGATAAAAATTAATTTTATGACGAAAGATAATGATCAAGATGAGGTTAATTCAATGGAATTGATTGAAGATATCGAACATGCACATCCTGAAGTTAAGCTAATATCAGACATTGAGTCAGCTCATCCGGAGATTAAGCACTTAACCGCTCCAAATGAGACTGAGGAAACAGAAACAAAAAAGGATTAGCATCTTCTATATATAAAGGAAGTCAAATGGTGAACGGACGCGTTGCCCTGATCAAGTCAGGTAAAGGGGCGATGTCCCGATCCCCAGTTGGAAAATAGTCTAAGCTCAATCTAGGGATCTAAACAAAACTCAGATGCGATTAGCATCAAGTTACAATTCGAAAAATAGTTTTCTCTTAGCTCAAAAGGCTGTTAGAGCTATTTGGATTTTAACCACCACCACAGCCATACTGTTGGCAAGTTTTGGTTTGTCTGCAGTTAAAGCCTCTGGCCCATCCTCGAATCGAATGCTCAATTATCAGATTAGACTGACTGATCTCAGCGGTAACTTAGTTTCTGACGGTACTTATAATGTAAAGTTGGTAATTTATGATGCGGCTCAGGGCGGTAATCAGCTTTATTCTGTTTGTTCTGCAGATGGAACAGCTACCGGCACACCAACCGCGGTACAGATGACGTTGTTTAGCGGCGTGGGGTCAGTTTTAATTGGCGACACCACCAACACTTGTACAACCGGATCGGCCGTGGCCATGCCAGCGACATTATTTAATAATACGTTGATGTATTTAGGCGTAACGGTTGAGTCTGATACAGAAATGACAACCCGCAAACGTATTGTTGGTACCGGCTATGCGATGAATGCTGATCGTTTGGATGACTTAGAAAGTAGTTTTGATGGCGGCACCACGGCTTATGTTCCAGTGACTGATAGTTTTGGTAATTTGACTCTAACTGGAACTCCGCAGGGAACGGGTGTTACTCAGGGCACTTTGACTATTAATCCGGCTACCGCTGATGCAAATGAAGCCTTATTTGGAGTGGCCTTGGGTGGCAGTTTGCGTTTTATGGTTGATGAGGATGGTGATGCGGTTCTCTATAGAAGCTTGGTCATTGGTGATACCTCGACCAGTGCGGCTCTGGATGTTTTGGGCAACATCAGCGCCAATAGTGGAACCACCAATAACGTTAGCAGGATTAGGGTAACAACCCCTGTCGATACTACCGGAACCAATATTCATCAGCTGTTAAACCTTAGTGCAACAATCGGTGCCTCGGCCGGAGGAACCAACACAGTTAATTTGTTTGCCATTGATGCTTTGACTGGGGCGGCAGAGGTTAAGCTCAATGCTTTTAATTTAGGCACGTTGACCGGGACAATAGCCGAGGAAGTTGCATTTAGAATTGGTGAGGGCTGGGACGCAACCTTCAAATCTGAACAGACTGCCACCGGTGGAACTGATATCGCTTTCTCGTTTGATACAGAAAATGATTTAGCCGACGCTGATACCCTGGTTAGCTTTATGGAACAGGGGACACAGAAGGCACGTATTAAGGCCGATGGAGCGTTCGTTGTTGGATCGGCTTCAACCACCTACGGTGACGGTTCCATCGAATCTTCTGGCACCCTTTCGATAAACAGTTCGAGTGGACAGAATGTTGGCATTGGCATGGCACCAGCAAATAAACTCCATGTCTCAGGAAACATAGGAGCAACTGGTTGGGTCGGAGCTGGTTGTGAGGGGGCCTGCGAAGTGTCAGGTGGCTATTCGATTTTGTATGCAACAGGCTATCTTTCTTTAAATGGCTCAACCATTTATGGCTCTGCTAGCTACAACAATGTTGGCATTGGAGCTGCTCCTAGCACTACTTCAAAATTGCATGTCTATTATAGTGATGCCGGTACCACCACATTATTATCAGCCTTACGTCTCGAACGACAAACAACTAGCACGGCGGACGTCGGCTTGGGCGTCAGCTTAGATTGGTATATAGAAGACACAGGCGGAACCTCGAATCAAGCAGCTAGAATTGATGCTCTTTGGGAGGATGCTACTAATACTTCTGAAGACGCCCACTTATCGTTTAATCTTACCAATGGAGGTTCCTTGCTGGAGGTGGCTCGGATGGATGATGATGGATATTTTGGCGTAAAAACATTAGGTGCAGCCACAGCCAACGATCTTTGTTATGACACCACGACGATTACTGGTATGGCGACCTTGTCTACCTGTTCCGGATCATCGCAGCGTTTTAAAGAAAATATTCAGGACTTAATGGTTGATATTGATAAGGTTTTGAGTTTGCGGCCGGTAAGTTTTGACTGGAAAGATTTGTGGGTCGAAAATATTGACGGCACTCTAGTTAATATGAAACAGAGTGGACCAACGGTTGGTTTAATTGCCGAAGAGGTAGCAGCCTTAATTCCAGAGATTGTTAAATATGATCCTGATGGTCAGATTAGCGGACTTGAGTATAAGCTATTGAGTGTTTATGAGCTGGCGATTCTTCAGCTTCATCATGCTGAACTCGCTCGGACGCTGAAATTAGATTCAGCTGGCGGTTTAGCCTATGTGATTTCACCAGTTGAAGAAGCGATCAACGAAGATCAGCCAGTCTATAATTCGCGAGAACTTTCCTTCCGGGGTTTGGTTAGGGATGTTGGCGGCACAGCTTATCAACCATTGAATTTATCAATTCGTAACACAGTTGAGTCGACGGACGAATATCGATTATCAATATTCAATAATGATGGGGAAGAAATAATTTACTTTGGTCAGGGCGGCGATTTAGCGATCAAAGGGCGATTATATCTAACAGCTGGCTCAGATTTATCAACTGGTCGTTACATATATTATGACGATTCAGTTGGTATTGGTGGTGATTTTATTCGCACCAACGCCGCGGGTTGGTCTACGGCCAGCAGTGACTTTGCAGAAATGTTTGCCTCCGACGATGATTTGCAGCCTGGTGAACTAGTCATGCTTGATATTAACTCAGCGGAAAAAGTTAAACGGGCTGATAATGAACGAGAAACCAATGGCTACTTATTAGTCGGTATCGTAAGTACTCGTCCTGGGTTTTTGGCTGGACTGAATGAGGCTTTCAGTTTCCCGGTAGCTCTACAAGGACGAGTGCCAACCAAGGTTAATTTGGAAAATGGCCCAATTTCTATTGGGGATCCAATTACTATTTCATCTGAATCCGGGGTGGGTATGCGAGCCAGCGAATCAGGGTATGTAGTTGGTATAGCACTTGAAAATTATGATGGTTCAGAAAACGATGAAGATAATTTGATCACGGTTTTCTTGAAGGCCGGTTGGTATAACGGTTCGATAGTAGAGCAGCCCAACGTTGATGTCTCCGGTCGACTTGATATTTCTGCTTATGGCGGAGTGTTGGACATGGGCGGCTATCCGATTATTGGTATCGGTGCTATGGAAGGCATAGATGGGCTCTGGTCGATTGATGGCAATGGAAAATTAACTGCCAAAGAAGTTGATGCGGATGATGTAAAAGCCGGTGAATTGACTGTCAAAGCCAGCGATAGTAAGACCACCATTGGTGAGGGTTTGGTTCCAATTGGGTCTTCGACTTATGTCGTAGAGAATCCAGCTATCCGTTTTAATAGCCGGATCTTTGTGACTTTCTTCGGTAATGTTGAAGGCAATTGGTGGATTTCTGAAAGAAGCGAAGGTCGGTTTGTGATTGTTTTAAGTCGAATAGCCATGACAGATATATCATTTGAATATTGGATTTTGGATGTGGCTGACGAGCGTACACCAGTACAATCTGATGAGGGAAGTGAAATCGAATTTTTACCCCCTGCCCCATCACCTGAACCGCCGGTAGTGGTAGAACCATCCGACGAGGAACCAATCGAAGAATCGCCGCCAGCTACACCCCAGACAGAAGTTGAAGATGAGGCAGACGAAGCAGATGAAGAAACTCCTTCCAGCGATGAGTCTCTGGAAGAGCCGGTAGCCGATGAGACACCCGAAGAGGAGCCACAAGATTCCGCATTGGAGGCCTAAAAAACCGACAATCTCTGTCGGTTTTTATGTATCCGTTTATAAATTTCAATCACGTAGCTGCGGAGCCTGCCTCCGCCCATCGATATTAAAATCGGATGGGCAGAGATAAATTCTGCAGCTACTCTAAAATAGAAAGTGTCAAAAAAGTAAATGACGCAAACAGGCTGATGGTTTATACTATATATAATCATTTTTTGATAAATTTTTGTGGCCTTCGCAGGTCGGCTTTTCAACTTAATTAATATGCACGAAACACCTCAAACAGTGTCAACGACCAGTTTAATCGTTAAACCCAGACTAGCTGTCCGTTTTTGTACCGCGATTATACGCTGGACATTGCTTCTATTAACTTTTCTAATTCCTCTCTTTTTTCTTCCCTGGACAACAGAAGTTACAGAGCTGAGCAAGCAACTACTACTATTTGTTGGTGCAACGGTGGCTGGGCTGACCTGGTTGGGCAAAATGCTGGCCGAACGCAAGTTCGAATATCGGCGGACCATCGTCAACGCCATGGTTATACTTTTCGTTGTTGTTTACGCGATTTCCACTTGGCTATCAGACAGTTCATACCTGAGTTTGGTTGGTGATTATGGTCAGGAAAATTTTGGATTTTTTACTGTGTTGTCTTTCGTGATTTTGTATTTCGTAGCGGTTAATAACATTACCTCCGAACGAATCTTAAAAATGATGATAGGGGTCATATTGCTGAGTGGTTTCACGGCTGGATTGTTCGGCTTGTTACAAGGACTTAATATTCATCTCTTGCCTTTTGCTTTTAGTGCAACTCCATCTTTTAATACCATCGGCACAGCCGCTTCTCTGGGTTTATTTTTGGCTTTTATTGTCATGCTTTGTGGTGGAGTTTTGTTGGCTGAGCACGGACAGAGTTGGTCGAGAACCAAGAAAGGAGCAGTGGTGAAAATATTTATAGTGATTACCGCTCTTTTATCCTTGAGTGTCATTGCCGCGCTAGATTATTTACCAATAACGATTTCTCTGTTGGTTACTTCAGCATTAATGATCGCCTATTCATTTGTTCATGCCCAGACTGTTAAACGTTTGAGCGGCATTGTATTACCCGTAGTAGCACTGATCATTTCTTTCATGTTGTTGTTCTTTGAATTTCCGCTAGCTCTCAATTATCCAGCAGAAGTTATGCCTTCGTTAAAGGCGACTGTCGATATTACTACCCAGACTCTGCGGGAGCACGCGCTTTTCGGCTCCGGCCCTGGTACGTTTATTTTCGATTACGCGAAATATCATTCACCAGAAGTGAACACCACCGCCTTTTGGAACATCAGGTTTGATCGTGGCAGCATCCATTTTTTGACGCTTTTGGCGACTATTGGACTCCTGGGTGCGCTGTCTTGGTTGGTGATTCCACTGTTTTTGTTTTTCTCAGCTGGGCGAAAATTGTTTCAGTCTAATACTCGCGTTTGGCATATTTTAATCGGTGTGTTTAGTGCCTGGCTGCTGCTGTTGCTTTCTAAGTTTTTGTACAGCTCAACACTTACTTTAGATTTTCTGTTCTGGATCATGTTGGCTTTGCTATTGGTTATATATAAACATGATTTTTATTCGGTTCGATTTGAGCGTTCACCGCGTGCGGCCATGCTGGTATCATTTCTGTTTGTACTGGGAATGGTTTTTTCAGTATCTGGACTGTTTGTAGAGGGACAACGTTATGCTGGAGAAATCGCGTACGCCCAAGCCATTGAAGCTGATGGCGCCGGCGATGTTGACTTAGTGATAGCCAAGTTATCTTCAGCCATCAATCTGAATCAGCAAAACGATATTTATTTGCGGAATTTATCTTTGACCTTGTTGACCAAGGCTAATTTATTGATTAAGCAGCCAATAGATTTGGCTAGAGAGGAAAATGAGAGTGACGAGGATTTTCAGTCTAGACAACAGCGGGAAATGAATGATCGTTTACGATCAGCGTCAGCGCTGACAGCAGACGCCATTAACGCTGCTAAACGTGCAACTGAATTAAATCCCATCAATGTTTCTAACTGGACTGTCTTAGCCTCGGTTTATCGTAGCCTGATTGGTTCGACTGAAGGAGCTGACAGCTGGTCTCGGCAATCATTCGAAGAGGCCATAAAACTCGAGCCAAACAACCCAGCATTGTACACCAGTGTTGGTGATATCTATTTAATTCAGTCTGGGGACGCCGCCAGTCGTCAACAAGCTGGCGATGAAGCAGCTCAGGCAGAGGCGGATGAGTTATTGGGCTATGCGGTGGATTCTTTAAACAAGGCTCTTGCGCTTAAAAGTGATTATGCCCCGGCGAACTTTAGTTTGGCTCTAGCCTTTGATCGTCAGGGCAAGTTAAAGGAAGCCATAAAGAATATGGAAACCGCACTGACTCTAAATCCAAATGATGTTGGTATCGGTTTTCAGCTAGCCTTGTTGTATTATCGTGATAATTTGAAAGATAAGTCCGTTCAGTTGTTGGAGTCGGTTACAAGATTAGCTCCAAATTATTCTAATGCCCGCTGGTATTTGGCTGCTATGTACAGTGAGCGAGGAGAGATTGAGGTGGCAATTGCGCAACTTGAGAAGGTGCTGAAGCTTAATCCGGACAACGAAGCAGTCGTTCGCAAACTACAGGAACTTAGAGATCAGGCCGCAGCTACGGCGGAGCTAGAAGCAGCCGAGAATGGCTTGCCGTTATCCAGTGAGCTGCCACCTCCGGTTGAATCTTCAACACAAAAAACCAGGTAATTTATCGTTGAATACCATTTCAGAAACATCGTAAACGAGCCGCGTGATTGCGACTCGTTTTGATGTTGACAGCTGTATAGTGTTCCTATAGCATATAGTTTGCATGAAGCCTGGGCCGCTAGCTCATTTGGTAGAGCACTTCCATGGCATGGAAGGGGTGAAGGGTTCGAATCCCTTGCGGTCCACCAGCCCTCACTGCCTCAGTCATGGGGTGGCGAGGGCTGGTTTTATTAAAGAGTATATGACACTGAAAGTCGGAATTGTCGGCTTACCAAATGTAGGCAAATCCACATTATTTAAAGCCGTCACCAAAAAACAAGTTGATTGTGCTAATTTTCCGTTTTGTACTATTGAACCAAATGTTGGTGTGGTTGCTGTGCCCGATGATAGATTGGCGAGACTTACACAAATTTCCAAATCGGCTCAGACCATTCCAGCGACTGTGAGTTTTGTTGATATTGCCGGGCTAGTAAAGGGGGCATCTCAGGGCGAGGGATTAGGCAACCAGTTCTTATCTCATATTCGTGAGGTGGACGCCATCGTTGAAGTTGTGCGGGCGTTTAAAAATGACGATATCGTGCACATTACTGGTAAGATTGATCCGCTAGATGACATCGAGACCATTAATTTGGAATTAATATATGCTGACTTAGCGACAGTTGAAAAACGTTTGGAAACACAGCGCAAGGTCATGAAAGGCGGGGAGACGCGTGAGCAAAAACTGGCTTTAGCAGCTTTGGAAAAATTATTTGTGGTTTTGTCGGCTGGTCAGCCAGCGCGCGACGTGGTTTTGACTGAAGATGAAGATAAATCAATTCGCGAGGTTCAGTTATTGACCGCTAAACCACTTCTTTATGTGGTCAACGTCGATGAGCCACAGCTCAAGGCTGGATTCAAAATAGATACTTTGCCGACCGAAATTCAGATTCCATTATGTGTTAAGTTAGAAGAGGAAATAGCTTCTTTGCCTGAGAGTGAGGTAGGCGAGTATTTGAAGGCACTGGGCTTAGAGATGACCGGGTTAGATCAATTGATTAAAAAGAGCTACGAGTTGTTGGGATTGATCACTTTTTTGACTTCGGGCGAAAAGGAGAGCCGAGCTTGGACTATTCGGCGCGGCACCAAGGCGCCGCAGGCTGCGGCGGTTATTCATACGGATTTTGAGAAGGGTTTTATTCGAGCCGAAGTAATCAGCTACGATGATTTTATTCTCGGTAATGGTGAGATTGGGGCTAAAGAGGCAGGAAAAATGAGACTCGAAGGTAAAGAGTATGTCATGCAAGATGGAGATGTATGCCATTTCCGAGTTTCTACTTAGTGTGTGATCGCAGCCTTGTAAAGGCTTGACAAAAGTATTTTAAGCTGTCAAAGTGAGCTGTTCTTTGGAAAATCGAGGAGGATTTGGGCATGAAAGAGGAGATGTTTTTGGTCGAGGCGGCCAGCGAGTCAATATTGCTGGCTCTGTTCGAAGGGGAGGACGAAGAGACCACACGTCAGATGGTTGAGAGTCTCAAAGATGCTGCCTGTTTGCGGCGGTTTTTGACTGACGCCACGTCGGAAGGTGAAGATGTAGCTGGGTTGTGTCGGGAGCTTTGGCAAGAAGCCGAGGCGCTGCCAGAAGCAGAGAGAGTGCGGGTACGGACGGTTTTGCAACCCTACTGCACCGATCATGCTTGAGGAGGGAAACATGGCCAGAAAAAGTTGTCGACGACGGGCGCATTGTCCGGATTGTGAACATGTCGAAGAAGAGTGTCTTGGCTGTACCGACAAGGTGCTAGCCGGACAGTGTTCCGAGCCGCCTGAGAGACTCCGTCCAAGGCCACGCGACGCGGCTGATCCAGCCGACGTGTATCACTGGAGCAATCCCGCGGTGCGGCGTCGCCTCTTGAACACCATCGGGTCGACAGTTTTTCGATCCTGAGTCAGCGCGCAACCGTTTAGTTGATTGGCCCCTTGCTTTAAGCAGGGGCTTTTTATTCATCATTCGAAAAACCCTGGGCTTCAGCCCAGGGATGGAGAGTATCGCCCGCGGCGACGAACAAAGTTCGAACAGCCAGAAACCACGGGCTTTAGCCCGGGGAGGATGTCATTTTATTCGTAGCCGGATGATTTCTCGCCAAACTAGCTGACCCAGTCGTCCGTAAGTTACTCTGCCGTCCGGCGCCAGCTTTTCATCTAAATGAGCCAGCAGCTCAGCCGGTAAAATTGGATCGATTTTATAGTCACTGCCGATTATCCTTTTTATATTTAAACCCAGCCTTTCCGAATCGATAATATATAAAGGTAGAGCCAGTACTAGGTGGGCTCGTTTTACTAGCAAAGGTTGCCAAACTAAAAGTACTGAACGATAGAGCTCGGTTAATTGATCAAGCCGTTCCATCAATTCTTTTTTAGTTTCCTTTCCCCGACGCGGGGGTCCAAGGAAAACTTCGCTGACCACCAGATCTACGCTGTGGTCACCAATTAAAGTCGGGCGGCGACAGGCATCGCCTGAGAAAACATTGATATTTGCTTCCGTGTGAATATAATTATTCTTTTTTAACCAGTCGATATTGTGTTTAGTGTCTGTTATTGCTTTGGGGCTTATGTCGCTGGCGAAAATTGAAGTAGCACCCAGACGAAGAGCTTCGGTAGCCACCGTACCTGAACCACAAAAAGGATCCCAGATTATTGAGTCGGTTTGTAGACCGGCCAGATTTAACATCATTCTTGCTACTTTGGGTGGTAGCATGCCGCGATAGGCATCGCGTCCCGGTCGACCAAAGTCGGTTTCAGAAAAAAGCTCAAAGGGTTGAACGACATCAGTTACACCAATTTCCAGAGAGTTTGATTTGACCAAAAGAACGAATTCCGAACGAGTAGAAACTAGGCCTTCTTTATCGGCGATCACTGAGGAGAGTGCACTGCCGGACTTCGGTCTAATCCAGCGCGCGGTCAATCCCCGGTCGGTTAGTCGGCGCTTGATTTCCATGCCAGCTCGATGGAGTCGTTTGGCGATTTTTATAGCTTCGATTTCCGGCTTTTTTTGTGCCAAAGAATAGACACTAAAACCGAATTTAATTTTTCCTGACTGATGCTTCTGCTGTAACTCGTCAGCCAGAACATCAGCTAACGCGTTTACATCGATTGGCAGACAATGATTAATTAAACGACCAATTTTTATTGTTCCACCCAACTGACTCATTAAATTTTGCTCATCAATTTCTAGCTGACTTTCGATAATCAAAATTTGCCGACTCAGTTCGACGACAGTTGGTGATTTTTCGCTAAGACAGCTTAGAATCTCGGCCACCGAAATAGCCGGATTACTTCCCAAGACAAAGAAATATTTCATATATAGGCCACTCTATCTTTTTTTGATCAGGTTTTCCAGGCCGAAGTATTTTTTACCTTAATTTAGATAATTTCAGCCATTTTTTGTTAAAAATTTTGTCCTTTTTATTTTTACTCGTCCACCCCCAATCCCTTGCAACATTTAAATTGTCATGTTAAGGTTCGCGCGATAGCGCTATTTAAGGTGCCATAATACCTTTTTTCCACGCCCCAATTATGGGCCACGGTAAAACCGTGAAAAAGGTCAAATCATGAAAAAGTACGAACTAATGTACATCGTCCCTTCTAAGTATACGGAAGCGGAGATGGACGAGCTAATTAAAAAGGTGGCCGGAATTCTGGAGACCGCCGGGGCACAGATTTCCGAGACTCATAATATGGGCAAGCGTCGTTTGGCGTACCCCATTGAACATCACCGTAACGGCACCTATACTTTGGTTCATTTCGAAGCTGAAACCAAGAGTATTGCCAAGATCGATGAGGTGCTGAGGTTGACGAGTGAAATATTGCGTCACTTAATTGTCGAGCGCGATCCACACTTGAAACAGTTGCCAGTCTTTACTGATACTGAGGAGCGGCGTACTGAAGAAGCGCGTGAGCGTCAACCGGCCGCACCGATGATTCAGGCCAAACCAGTCTCACCATCAGCTAAACCCGAAAGCGTGAATATCGAGGAATTAGACAAGAAGTTAGACGAGATCCTTACGGAAGAAATTCTATAAGTTTATAAATAACTCGGCTCTGACTTACTTGGTGAGTCAGAACAGGACTACCTAAATTACAAACGTATGAATCTCAACCGTGCCATGATTATTGGTAACTTGACTCGCGATCCAGAAATGCGCACCACACCCAATGGTCAAAATGTGGCGAATTTTGGTGTGGCCACGAATCATTCTTGGGCTGATGCCAGCGGCCAGCGTCAGGAGAAGGCTGAATTTCACAATATCGTTGCTTGGGGTAAATTAGCAGAAATTTGCAGTCAGTATCTCGCCAAGGGTCGCAAGGTTTATATTGAGGGGCGGTTACAAACGCGTGAATGGGAAGGGCAGGATGGTGTCAAAAAAAATCGGACTGAAATTATCGCTGAAAATATGATCATGCTTGATCGAGCGCCAGCTGGAAGCAGCTCAGCTCAACCGGCGATGGCTTCGGTTACACCAGTGTCCGTCAATGGAGAGGAAGAGATTCGCGTTGAGGATATACCATTTTAATCTATGAGAAGAAGAAAAGGGAACGAAATCATCAAGCGTCAACGTCACTGCTGGTTCTGTATCAATAGTGTCAAAGCCATTGATTATAAAGATCTAGGAACATTGCGTCGGTACATTTCATCTTTTGGTAAGATTGTGCCGCGTCGTCGGAGCGGAGTCTGCGCACAACATCAGCGAAAGCTGTCCAATGCTATTAAAAGAGCACGGATCATGGCCTTGCTGCCATTTACGACCAGGTAGCATTTGATAGAAGCGACCCCCGCGCAAGCGGGGGTTTTTGTGTGGATGTTGGTCTGGGTACACCGTGCTTCGCTCAGTTTTTGCTAAATTTCGAGGGGGATTTATTCGAACGAACAACAATGAAAAAAAATTGGAATAATTTTTTAGGGGACAAGCAAGCTCAACAGCGTTTAATTCAGCGTTCAGAGATAATTTTTAGTATTCGTAATTTTTTTAGGGAACGAGGCTTTTTATCAGTCGAAACGCCAACAATTGTTGCTTATCCTGGCCTGGAGCCGAATCTCGACCCATTTGTAACTGAGGTGATCAGGAATGACGGTGCTAAATTTCCGGCTTATCTTATTACCTCGCCCGAATACGCCTGCAAGAAATTATTGGCCGCCGGCCATGAACGCATTTTTGAAATAACACGCTGTTATCGAAATGGTGAACCTTGGGGCGATCGGCACAACCATGAATTTACAATGATCGAATGGTATCGAGCGCAGGCCGATTATCGGATTATTATGGAAGATACTGAACAATTGGTACAAACTCTGGCTGAGCAATTGTTTAATTCCACTGTTATTGAATATCAGGGTCAGAAATTGGATTTAACCGTTCCTTGGCCACGCCTGACTGTAGCGGAGGCGTTCGAGCATTATGCAGACATCGATTTGTTGTCCTTATTGGGGGATGTAGAAAAATTTCGGGTAGTTGCCGAGCAGAAAAACTGTGTCGTCACTAATGATGATTCCTTTGAAGACCTATTTTTTAAGATATTTTTACGTGATATTGAACCAAACCTAGGTCAAGGTCAGCCAGTTTTTCTATCTGAATATCCCCGCGAGATGGCCGCGTTGTCGCGGCTTAAACCAGATGATTCGCGCTTAGCCGAGCGTTTTGAGGTTTATGCCTGCGGCCTTGAACTGGCTAACGCTTTTTCTGAGCTAACTGATTCTATTGAACAACGCCGGCGACTTGAACAAGAACAAGTCGAGCGGGCGCGACTAGGAAAAATTGTCACGGCAATCGACGAAGATTTTATCGAGGCCGTCAGCCAGATGCCGGCTGCAGCGGGGATTGCCTTAGGTGTTGACCGTCTGGTAATGTTGCTTACAAATGCCCCAACTATTCAAGATATATTATTTTTTCCCGCGGCGGATTTATTTATTACCGATAACCACGTGTAAGTATGGCCGACACGACAGCCATTAAAAAAGATGCTTTTATCATGTTTAAAGATGCTGTGCATCAAGTAACTGATTTCCAGCATGTTAATCCAGGTAAGGGTAGTGCATTTGTTCGAACCAGAATGCGCAATGTTCAGACTGGGAAAACACTCGAAAACACTTTCAAGGCAGGCGAAGCAGTTGAAATCGTTGATTTGGAACGAGCTAATATGCAATATTTGTATGCGGATGATACCGGGTTTAATTTCATGGATAATGATACTTATGAGCAGGTCAGTATCAGCCAGGAATTGATCGGTGACAAGGGTCAATATTTAACTGAAGGGCAAGAAGTAGTGGTGTTGATGCACAGCGGCCAACCACTGTCAGTTGATCTACCGAAGAAGTTGGCTTTTAAGGTGACCGAGGCTATGCCAGCAGTAAAGGGTGATAGTGCCCAGGGGCGGGTAACTAAGGAGGTCACGCTTGAAACTGGCATGAAGGTTCAGGTGCCATTATTTATTGAACAGGGGGATAGAGTCATTGTGAATACGGAGTCAGGAGAATACGTGGAGCGAGCTCAGAATTAGAACTATCGTTGGGTTAATGACATCCTCCCCGGGCTAAAGCCCGGGGTTTCCTTCTAGTTCGCAAGTTTCGCTTGCGCA